>JAVBNP010000190.1:0-11312 GCA_031551455.1 Bacteroidales bacterium
AACAATCCTGCAGCATCCCAACCTGTGTACAACCATTTCATGAAATCGGTGCATTCGCGAGTAATCGGCGGTTCGGGAGGAGTTCCCGGGTTAAAATCAATATACAAGACATTCAAACCGCCTCTTCCGGTAGCCACAAATACAATATTTCCTTTGGACGTCACGAAATTGGCTGAACTACCTTCACCAAAATTGAAACTGTTATTGTTACACAGAATAATTTGTTCCGTACCGTTATATTCGTTTATTTCGTACCAATATATTCCTTTTTCGCCGTTGGCAAGAAGTAACAGGTTACTTTGAATTTCGTTACCTTTTGAATTTTTCTTCTTGTCACTGTTTATGCTTACACTGTTGGTCACTTCGTTTTCGGGATCATTACCGGGTGCGGGCAGATAATCGATTAACGTACCATCGGCAGCGCTTATCATTCTCAATCCGCTTTCATTCAAAGCGGCAAATATATATGCTTGTTGCTTACCTGTCCAAGCTAGCAATTCCGATTTAGCATCTTCCTGTTTCGACTCGCCGGCAACATCGTAAATGGACGTCTCGCCGGTACCCGCCAAATCATATTTATTGATCCGGGCATTTTGCGATTGCATTAAGTAAGCATTGCCTTCGTTGACATCAACCGACCGTGCGTATTCTTTTTGGATAAATGCAACCTGCGAGTAATCATTCGTATTCAAGATGTATAAACCACCCTTGGTTCCGTTGGTTCCGTCGCCCGTGGTAATATACAATTTGCCGTCTGAAAACTTAACCGATGTGGCCTGGAATGAGGTAAGATGCCCGACATGATAATTTTCTTCCGTTGTATTGAATGTCATATTGGCATTCAACGGTATCCTCATATAAAAAGCATAATCAAATCGTGCTTTTGATGCTTCTTTATATCCGAAAGTAGGATCTTCGCTTGCACCAACCGCATACAATACTTTATTGTTTGCATCATAATCGATGGCGCTGATTTCGGCTTTCGGCATTTTCAAAAATGCAATATTTTCCGTTGTTGCACCGATATTATCGCCGCTTCCGGTCAATATGATTTTAAACACCGCAACTCCCCCTTTGTGGGAATCTTGTTTGTCCGGAGCACTTTTAGTATTATACGAAACAAACGCATAATCGGCATTTGGAGTTATTTTTACATGCGTGGCTTGTACTTCTTCGCCCTCAACTTCGAATGTGGGTACTTCCGCAATCAGTTTAAACCGATAGTCGTTTCCGTACGTTCTTTCGACCGAACCTGTTCCGGTCGATGCATCTTTAGCCCGCAATCTGCTCAAACTTCTCTTGTTAAAAGCATCCTCGGTTGATATTCCTTCGGGATATTCATTTCGCGAAGTAACTTTAATTACGGAGCTGTTTTTCACTATGATACTTCCTCCCATCAACGTAAATGTGTTTTCATCCGGATTGGGCGAAGGTCCGTCTTTTTCGTCTTTGTTGCAGCTTACGAACCACATGCTGCAAAGAGCTATTAGAATCCATGAAAACTTTTTCATATCTATATATTTTATCATTTGCTTCCTTTTACGATATAATTAACGCAAAGTTACGATTTTGGATCATTAAAATCCAAACTTTTGACCAACGATCATTTTTCGGTGACTAACATATTCGTTCGAGGGTATCAACCATCTTATCCAAACCTTGTTTTAACGGTTTGGATATAATCATGTTTAACATGGGATTAACATTTAATTTAGCGGTTATTTTTACTTTGGCGCTTTCGGGATTTACGTTTTTCAATTGTACCCATAAAAAAACATTTTCAGCTTGCGTGTTTTCAATGGAATATTTAATCAAATCATTGGGTCTTTTTTCCACGATGCGAAATGTTAAATTACCTACTCCGGCCATCGTAAGACTGCATGAATCTTCGCTCGATTGCCAATTTTCCACTTTGTTTTCAACGGCAAATTGTTGAAAATTATTACAATCGGACAAAAACGAATAGATACGTTCTTCGTTTTGGCGTATCAAGCCGATTTTGCTTTCCACTTTAACTTCCATAATACACTCTCTATCAAATTTTATGCCTTTTGTTTATGTTTTATGAAACCACCGGCAACTTTTATTTTTCACGCAACCGCCGAAGGCATTTTGCTTAATTGAAGTTTGCAAGACATGACCAACTTTTCGCTTGACGTTATCGTTGCTTTTATCATCGAATTGTCGACATTATTAATGATTATGTCGATCGATAAATATTTATCGACTTCCGGTCGAAGGATTCCCAAAAACTTGATACCGGGCGCTCGATGTAAAAAAACGGGATATCCGAGTATTTTTTCAACACATTTCGTAATAACATGTAACGCACACACACCGGGAACAACGGGATTTTCGGGAAAATGTCCGGCATAAACCGAATGTGATGCATTAATCGCAACCGATATACGGTAATGTTGCGGTACGTCGGTTTCGATATATGTTATCGCAAAGAAATCATCAAGCATCAAAGATATCCATATCAATTACTGCGATGTACGGAAAACAACTTCCGCAAAAGCACCTTTCGGATAAAATCATTTCCCCTTATCCGTTTTATGTTTACGATCACGAACTTCGTAAACTTTTTACATGTTCATGCCGCCGCAAACGTTGATTACTTGTCCGCTGACATAAGACGAAAGATCGGATGCCAGAAATAAAACCACATTGGCCACATCTTCGGGCGTACCACCTCGACGTAACGGAATTTTCTCGTTCCAAGCTTGACGTATCTCCTCGGGCAATGCGCCGGTCATTTCGGTAATGATGAATCCGGGTGCAATGGCATTATGGCGAATGCCGCGAGCGCCCATTTCTTTGGCGGCCGATTTGGTGAAACCGATAATCCCGGCCTTTGAAGCCGAATAATTGCATTGGTTGGCATTACCCGATACACCCACCACGGAACTCATGTTGATAACGCTTCCGGAAGCCTGTTTCCACATAATCGGTTGTACGGCTTTGGTGAAATTAAAAACGGATTTCAAATTAACGGCAATAACGGCATCCCATTGATCTTCGGTCATTCTTTTGAGGGCACCGTCTTTCGTAATTCCCGCATTATTGACGAGAATATCGATTTGACCGAAATCGGCGGCGATTTGACCGATCACTTTTTGTGTGTCTTCATAATCAGCAGCATTGGACGCATATGCTTTTGCTTTTACGCCCATGGCTCTCAATTCTATCTCGACGGCTTGAGCCGCTTCGTTGTATGCCAAATCGGTGATGGCGATATTTGCTCCTTCGGAGGCCAATTTCAATGCAACGGCTTTTCCGATGCCACGGTCAGCTCCGGTCACCACTGCCGTTTTTCCTTCTAACAGTTTCATCTTTGACTTATTAATTTGAATAATTATATTTTTACCATTATCGAAACCTCGGAGGTTTTTTCGATTATTTTTTACCGCCTTTGGTTTTAGCGCGTTCCTTGGCCACGACTTGTTGCTGCTTTTGCATTTGTTCGAGTCGTTGCTGGAATTTCGATTTTTTTACCGGTTTAGCACTGTTGGCGTGCAACTTGGCCAAAATCTTTTCCTCGTCGATGGACCGCTTAAATATTTCGTTCTGCGCAATGGTGATCACGTTGGCAAGAAAATAATAATAGGTTAAGCCTGCCGAATAGTTATTGAGGAAAAACATAAACATGACGGGCATGATGTACATAATGGTTTTCATTCCGGGCATGGCCGAAGTATCCGTTTGTCCGCTGCTCATCTTCATACTGATGATGGTTGCACCGGTCATCAACAAAGTGAAAAGACTGATGTGATCTCCGTAAAAAGGAATATTGAACGGCAAGTCGAGTATGGAATCATACGTGGACAAGTCGGTAGCCCACAAAAACGATTGTTGGCGCAACTCGATGGATGCCGGAAAAAACCGGAACATGGCGATTAAGATCGGCATCTGCAACAACATCGGGAGACAGCCGCCCATGGGACTCACGCCGACTTTTTTGTACAACGCCATGGTAGCCTGCTGTCGTTCCATCGCCTTTTCCTTCGGGATGCGCTGATTGATTTCGTCGATTTGGGGTTTTAATACTCGCATTTTGGCCGATGACATGAACGATTTAAACGTAAGCGGAAGCAATCCTGCTTTGATAATAATGGTCATCAGCAGGATAATTAATCCGTAACTGCCGATAAACCCGCCCAACCAGTCGAATAACGGAATGATAACGAAACGGTTGATCCAGCGGATAATGTTCTTTCCGAGCGGCACCAACTCTTCCAAACCGATATCGTATTTTTTGAGTGTTTTGTAATGATTCGGGCCGAAATAAAGAGACATGGGAATGGTTTGATCTGCTTGGCCGTTCTTAAATTCCATACCGATCAACGCATCGTATTTCTTGATGAATTTATTTTGATTGACCAACTTATGCGATTGCAGTTCGGCATTGGCAAAGCTTTGTTTGGCCACCAGTCCCCACGAAAAGAATTGCTGTTTGAACACGATCCAATCCAAACGCGTGGCTACCCGTTTCCCGTCGCTATCCTTGCTCGGGCTCAATTCCTCAACATCGTCTCGATAATATTTATAAAAAAGCGAGGTGTACTGGTTTTCGTTTTGTGCCCCTTTTTCCTGTCGCGGCGAATATACCTGCCAATCAAAATCGATATTGGTTTGGTTGCCGGTAATCAATTGATTCATATTCACCAACCGCACATCGAAACCCATCATATAATTATCTGCTTTCATCACGTAACGATATTCGATATATACATCTTCACCCGCATTCAATCGCATGATTAATGCAGCCGAATCGCCCGTGACTTGTATCATATTTTGATCGGTTTGGGGGTCAAAATAAAGACTATTGGTGGCTATACTTCTGTTTTGAGCAAAAAAATTGAACCCGAAAATGGTCGAATCGCCAGCAAAAAGCATCAAAGGCGTTTGATCAAAACGCTTGTAGTTTTTAAGCTCCACCGAATAAGGTCTTCCTCCCTTGGTGGAGAAAACAACTTTCATCAACTTGTTTTCCATGGTAATAAAACGATTTTCGCCTTCGGCGGATTCCGAAAAGGCACCAAACCGACCACTCAAGGTTTGTTGTCTCAGCGAATCGTTTTTTTCCATCGATTTTGCTTGCTCTTACGTCTTTCGTATTTCTTCCGCCAAACGTTCCTTTTCCGCCATGTTGACTAATGCGATGGAGTCGCGTTGACGTTGCATTCGTTCCAATTCTTGTTTCGACGGACGACTCCACACACTGTAGCCGATCAATATTGCCACGATGAGGAGTAATCCTATTACCGTATTTCTATCCATTTATAATTTTTAAATTTCGATTTTTTGATTAATTGTACACGGTTTTTCAATGATACATCGAATGCATGACGACCGTGTAATCGGATATTTATTCCATTGCCGCTTTAACGAAGTCGACAAACAACGGATGCGGATGCAGCACCGTACTGCTGTATTCGGGATGAAATTGTACCCCGACAAACCATTTATGGTCGGGAATTTCCACAATTTCCACCAATCCGGTTTCGGGATTATATCCGGTTGCTTTCATTCCCGCCTTTTCGTAATCTTTCAGAAATGCGTTGTTAAATTCGTAACGATGACGATGACGTTCCGATATTTCGGTACGTCCGTATGCGGCATAGGCTTTGCTCCCCTTTTCCAATTTACAGGGATAAGCGCCCAATCTCATTGTTCCGCCCTTCTCGGTAATGCCTTTTTGCTGTTCCATCAAATCGATAACGGGATACGGAGTAGCATGTACCATTTCGGTCGAATGCGCTTCGGGCATACCCAAAACGTTTCGGGCAAACTCAATCACGGCCACTTGCATTCCCAAGCAGATGCCCAAAAAGGGAATATTGTTTTCCCGGGCATATTTCGCCGCAAGCACTTTACCCGGAAATCCGCGTTCGCCGAATCCCGGCGCCACCAAAATCCCTTGAAATCCTTTTAATTTTTCTTTTACGTTTTCCTCCGTAATGCCGCCCGATTGCACCGACACCACTTTTACCTTGCATTCGTTTTCGGCGCCCGCATGAATGAACGATTCGATGATCGATTTATATGCATCCGGTAATTCAACGTATTTTCCGATTAATCCGATGGTAACGGTTTTTTTCGGATTTTGGAGCTTTTTGATGAATAAGCGCCAATCATCCAAAGCGGGTTTTTGTTCGGCGCTTAGATTCAGCTTATTAAGAAGTGTCACATCCAGCTTCTGCTCGAGCATGAGCAACGGCACTTCGTATATGGTGGATACATCGACGGATTCCACCACCGAATCTTTATCGACGTTACAAAACAATGCAACTTTGTGACGAATATCGGTGGATAACCTTTTTTCGGTGCGCAACACCAATACGTCGGGTTGTACTCCTTCTTCAAGCAACATTTTTACGGAATGCTGTGTCGGTTTTGTCTTTAATTCGCCTGCGGCAGCCAAATAAGGCACCAATGTGAGATGCACCACGGCCACATTACCCGGGCCCATTTCGTAACGCAACTGACGCACCACTTCGATATACGGCAACGATTCGATATCGCCCACGGTGCCGCCGATTTCGGTAATGACCACGTCCACTTTTCCTTTGCTGCCGAGCAACAAGATACGACGTTTGATTTCGTCCGTAATATGGGGAATTACCTGCACCGTTTTGCCGAGATAATCGCCTCTGCGCTCTTTCGAAATTACTTCTTGGTATACCTTTCCCGTGGTAACGCTGTTGGCTTGACTTGTGGGAGCATCGAGAAATCGCTCGTAATGTCCCAAATCAAGATCGGTTTCCGCTCCGTCCCATGTAACGAAACACTCCCCATGTTCGTACGGATTGAGCGTTCCCGGGTCGATATTAATGTAAGGATCCGACTTTTGGATGGTGACTTTGTAGCCTCTTGATTGGAGAAGCTTTCCGATGGAGGCCGAAATGATGCCTTTGCCCAATGAGGATGCAACGCCTCCCGTCACGAATATATATTTTGTCGGCGTTGCCTTGCTGTTACTTTTCACCTGTTTATCGATGTTTTTACTTTTTCGTCGTTCGATGTTTTTCGAAATTTTATCGTTTTCCGACGACGAATGATATGTGATTTTTATCTTTTATGCTTCTTCGTTTTCAATGGAATCGATCATTTTGATTTTTTCTTCCAATTCCTTCATCTCGACTCGTCCTTGTTCGATCATGCGTTGCACATTGGCAATCATGGCCTCCGAATTTTTGGATTTGGAGAAAAAACCGATATTGTTTTCCCACACCACCAAATCGCTCTGCAATTGTTGGTATTTACGCACCAATCTGTCGCGTTCCGAATCGAGTTTGTTGCGCGACTTTGTGTTCGACACCAAATGTTCTATTTTATTTTTGTAACGCAGACGATTACGTTCGCCGGAATCCAACTTTAATGCATCAAATTGTTTGTTGATGGCTTCCCGATACTCATCCTGTATTTTCTTTTTGTACTTGATGGGTACAAATCCCAACTCGCTCCATTGACGTTGGAAGTCTTTCAATTGTTCGAAGCTTTCCTCGGGGTTACCAGATTGCACGAAATTTTGAATTTTCTCGATCAATTCGCGTTTGGCTTTCAGATTATTTTCATACTCGGAATCAACCGATGAAAAATGTCCGGCTTTCCGTTCGAAGAAATGATCGCAAGCCGAACGAAACCGTTTCCAAATCGATTCGCGGTACTTTCCGGGAACATTACCTATTTCCTTCCATCTTTTTTGCAACTGAATCATATCTTCGGTCGTCGACTTCCACTCGCTACTGTCTTTAAGCGCTTCCGCCTGAACGCAAAGATCTTCTTTCAATTGCAGGTTATTATCCTGTTCCGCTTTTTCTTTCCCGAAAAATTCGCGTTTTTGACTGAAAAAACTGTCGCAAAGTGTATGGAATCGTTTGTATATTTTGATGTTTCCTTTCTTTGCGGCATAACCGATCGTGTTCCATAATTTTTGGATCTCGATGACTTCTTTGGCATTTTTTTCCCATTGAGCCATGGTCGTCATTGTTCGGCCGGCAATTTCTTCCACTTTTTCGCAAAGCGCTTCTTTGGCTTCAAGATTTTTCTGTTGTACTTCTTTTTGGGTTTCGAAAAACTCTTGATGTTTTTTGTTGATTTGCACCGACGCGGCTTTAAATCTTTCCCATATTTCGACACGCATTTCCTTCGGAACGGGACCTATTTCGCGCCATTGGTCATGATATGCTTGAAGTGATCGAAACGCATTGACGACGGATTCGTCCAACAACAATTTTTCCGCTTTCTCGCACAAATCCAACTTCATTTCCAAATTACGCTTAAAGTCCAAATCGCGTAATTCTTTGTTGATCTTTATGTAATCGTAGAAAACTTCTACAAAATGATGATACGTTTCCCACAGATTTTTTACTTCTCCTTGAGGCACCAATCCGACATTGCGCCACCGGCTTTGCAGGTCCCGAAAAGCTTGAAACGTTTCGCCGATAGACTCGGTTCCGGTAACCAATTCTTTCAGTTCTTCGATGATTTTGAGTTTTTCTTCCAGATTATGCTGCTTCTCCGCTTCCGTCTGTTCCATTTGAACATTACGCATCTCGCGGTATTTATTCAGCAAGCTCTTAAGAATCAACTCTTGCTCATCCTCCTCGTATGTGTATTCTTCCTCAACGCCTCCGTTTTCGACATATTGGGCACGTTTTTCGTCGATTTCCGTCTTTTGTTTCCGATAAAAATTATATTTTAAGGCGTCTATTTCTTCCCTGATCGCATCAACATTGCCTTTTTCGATCAAGTTACGCAAACGTTCAACCATATCTTTGCGTTCGTATTGCGTATAATCGACTTTTTCTTTTTCCGAGTTATTTTCTGCATTGTCCGACAAATTATCGGACACAACTTCTTCTTCCACGGCTGCCGGCAATCCGGCATCCGAATCGGAAGTAATCGAATCGTTTTCGGAAATCGGATTTTCTCCGACAACTTCGGCATTATCTCCGCCGGTATCGGTCGCAACGACAGAAATCTCATTTTCCGGTATTTCATCTTTGACATAAACATCGGCAACCGCCTCGGGTATCGGATCTTCCGACGGGACGACATGAATGTCCTCCGAACGGTCGTCTCCGACGGATTGGCCTTCACGGTTTTGTTCGGATTCGGATACTTGAGCGTTATCGCGATCCGATTCGGCTTCGGTATGTCCTTGGAGATTGTTTGTCATAACCATTTACATCAAAAATTAATACTTTTTAGCCCACGAAAATAGATATTTAAAGGCAAATCCTCAAAGAATATTCAAAAAAATGTTTTCGGGGACAAATTGTTTTCATCCGATTACGGGATTGACGATACATATCCCGACGGATAATTCGGACATTTTATCCGGTCAATTATCGCAAAGAGCATATTTTTAACCGAACGACAAAACATTCCCCGATTTTCGGTTGTTAATAATTACATACCGAAAAACAAACAATCATATTATTCATTCAAAATTCTTAAATCATGGGAAAAGAAGGTGTAAAGATTATCCGCGAAATTGAAGTCAAGAAAGTTATCGATATGCTAAATGCCGCTTTAAGCGAAGAATGGTTGGCGTTTTATCAATATTGGCTGGGTGCCCGGCTCATGGAAGGGCCGATGCGTACGGCCATTGAAGCCGAACTTTTGAAACACGCCGACGAGGAATTGGGACATGCGGTTTTGGTTGCCGACCGTATCATTCAATTGGAGGGGATTCCCGTAACTTCTCCTCAAGATTGGTTTAAGTTAAGCAAGTGTAAATATTTCCCGCCCACCGATTTATACATTGAGACCATTCTCAAGGAAAATCTGCACGGGGAACGTTGTGCCATCGATCGGTATCAAGCAATCTCCGATTACACGAACGGAAAGGATTACGGCACTTATCGGATATCAATGCAAATTTTGAGCGATGAATTGGAGCACGAACAGGATATCGAAGATTGGCTTCAAGATATCAAGCAAATGAAGGATCATTTACTCAAAAAATAACGATCGAATCAACCGATTTAAAGTACCGTCAATAAATCATTTCATAAAAAAACGCTCGATGGGTTTTACAAACTCATCGCGCGTTTTTTTATGATGATATCGAGATTTCGTTTTTGAAAAATCGACTCCCTCCTACTCCGAGTATAAACAAGGGAACAAAAATCAATCGGTTATCCGAATAAGTTCTTTGATCAGTTTCGTCATTTTCGGTTCGGCAATCTTTGCCGCTTCCAATACATCATTGAGGCTCACTTCTTGGATTTTTCCGTCAACACCCAAATCGGTAATAACGGACACCGCAAAACATGGTATGGACATGTGTCGAGCAACAATTACTTCGGGAACAGTCGACATCCCGACGGTATCGCCGCCGATAATGCGAACATAGCGATATTCTGCGGGCGTTTCGAGCGTTGGTCCGGAAAGCGCAACATAACATCCTTCCCGATAACGGATATCAAGTTGACGCGCAATGTCCGATACGGAAGCAATCAAACGTCGGTCGTAAGGTTCGCTCATATCGGGAAATCGAGGTCCCAACGAGTCAATATTGGGTCCTATTAACGGATTGGGCAATAAATTGATGTGATCGTTCAATATCATGATATCGCCCACTTCGTAATCGGGATTCACGCCACCGCTTGCATTGGATACAACCAACCAACGAATTCCGAGAAATTTCATCACGCGAACGGGGAAGGTGATTTGTTGCATCGAATAACCCTCGTAATAATGAAAACGTCCTTGCATGGCAACCGCTTTTTTGCCTGCCAAAAGACCGAATATCAATCGCCCGGAATGTCCTTCGACGGTCGATACGGGGAAATTCGGTATGTTTTCATATTCAAGTACGTGCTCAACATCCATTTCGTCGATGAGGCCACCCAAACCGGTTCCGAGAATAATACCCCATTCGGGTAAATACTTTCCGATATGTGATTCGATGAACTCGACCGTTTGCCGTATTTCGGTTAACATTTCGGATTTGATGAATTTAAACGAACGTAAAATATCTTATTATAATGCATTTGCCGTAGTCGGTTGAACTTCCGGCTTTTTTTTGGAACCGGCAATCTTATCGACAATCAATGAAATGGCTCCGTCTCCGGTAACATTACAAGCCGTACCGAAACTGTCGATGGCAATGTACAGAGCGGTAATCAATCCGATGGAATTTAAGTCAAAATTCAACATGGATTGTAAAACGGCAATAGCGGCCATTATGGCGCCTCCGGGAACACCGGGCGCCGCAACCATAATTACTCCCAACATCATGATAAATCCCGCATAAACTCCCAAATCATATGGCCATCCGGTTCACATGCATCTTG
>JAVBNP010000170.1:0-18424 GCA_031551455.1 Bacteroidales bacterium
GCGGTGACATTTACAGCGAACGGTTCGATAACCAAACATACAATCACATCAATCAGCACGGCTGCGAGAGTCGTATCGGTATCAGTTACGTCGAAGTGCCGGAACCCGACACTGCTTGGCTCGATTGTAAAATTAATCTCACACCGGGTAATATTCACGGGATGCAGGTGGGAATCGACGGAACCAATAAAGCCGGTAATTTCGGGGTGGCCGTCAATTTGTCGTACAGTCATTACAATCTGTTCAACGGGGGCGAACGGCTTAACATCAAGTTACGCGGTGCCTATGAGTTTGTGGGTGGAAGTTCCGACGAGGTATTAACGCACAACTATTACGAAGCGGGGGCGGGTGTGTCGTTGAGTTTCCCGCAGGCACACATTCCCGTACTCGGACAACTCTTGAAACAACGATTCACCACAAGTTCGGAATACGGCATCGGATTCGATCTTCAAAAACGACCCGAGTACACCCGCGAGTTTTTCAGTCTGAATTGGAAACAGAAATTGGATAATGAAAATCGTACCCTCAACCAAACGGTAAGTATTATTGATATAAACTACGTGATGATGCCTTGGATGTCGGATTCTTTCAAGCAATATTTGGACAATGACAGTAATTCGCTGACACGTTTCAGCTACGAAGATGTGTTTACTGCCGGAATAGGATACAGTTTGATATACAGCAATTCCGGTGGCGGAAACAACCGGAAAAATCTGTATACTTTACGTTTCCTTGCAGAATCGTCGGGCAATTTGCTCGATGCCATCTTCAGTATGGCCGACGCGAAAAAGGAAGACGGACAATACAACATTCTCGGCAATCCGTTTGCGCAATATCTGAAAGGTGATATTGACTTCGCGCAAACGTTTCGGTTTAATCCCAAAAATTCGCTGGCATGGCATGCGGCTGTCGGAATGGCGTATCCGTACGACAATTCTACCATTATGCCATTCGAAAAACGGTATTATGCCGGTGGGCCCAACAGTGTGAGAGGTTGGAGCACAAGGCGTCTCGGACCGGGATCTTACTACAAAGCCGGCGATGAAGACAATCCCGCCACACACGTGGGCGACATTCGATTTGCATTAAGTGCCGAGTATCGTTTCAAATGGATTAAATGGTTGGAGTTTGCCGCTTTCACCGATGCGGGTAATATTTGGACCATTCGCGATTACGACAACCAAGAGGGCGGTAAATTTTCTTGGAATACTTTTTATCGTGAGATAGCGATAGGCTGCGGGGTCGGTATTCGTCTGGATCTCGGCTTTCTGATTATCCGTTTCGACGGAGGCAAACGTGTTTACGATCCCGCCAACCCCGAAGGTCAACGTTGGAAATTTTTCGAAACGTTTAAAAACAATTCGGCAGTATATTTGGCCATCGGGTACCCGTTCTGAAGAACAACCGGCAGGAGAAGAAAAAGGAAAAGTACGGCAGATTTCGATAGATGGAACAAAATACGTCAAGTTTTGAGGCTTGATGGGTTTTGTTAAAAAAGATCGAATTTTATGTGGATTGTTCCGTGTAAGTCGGTGAAAAAGAAGATTTACTTTTTTTCTTCCGTTCTTTTGAGAATATCCTTAACGGATAAATGGCTGTTGGGTAAAACATCCGGAGGACAGGACCCGGCAATTTTGGCGACTTGGTATCTTTTGCATTTATCTCTTCCCGTTTCGCCGTTTTCGCAATACAAATGCTTATATGTTTGGATCAATACCGGATTTGATTCCAAAACACCTCCGTAGATAGGGCATTTTGCCGATTTTTCGCAAATTTTATCGTCGCTCATTGCTTCATGGATTTCCGATTTTGAAAATCGGACGCAAAGATCGTTCAATTTATTGTTAAAACCAAGTTTTCAAATACGAATATTCGATAATGGCGGGAAACGAAGAACCGAATTTTTCGGTCCGTTTTCGTTTCAAAAATATCAGCCGGTTCGAATAATTTTACACGGTAATCTCGACGTAATTTTCTTCGATATCCAAAACCACGCTTTCGTAATACCCGTCACCCGTTGTTCTCGGCTCTCCCGCGATCACGTATCCGTCGGTTCGCAGACGCTCGGTAAGTTCGTTTACGATTGTTTCGCTACCCACGGAAATTGCAACATGCGCAAGTCCTTTCAATAAACCTTTCTTTCCGGTTGCATCCGAAATATCCGGACGATGCATCAATTCGATACGGGTTTTACCTTCTCCGAACGAGAGAAAATAAGATGTATACTTCTTTCCGGAATTTACATATTTCTTACTGCAGGTCATGCCGAAATAGGTTTGGTAGAATTGTCGCATTGCTTCAATATCATCTGTCCAAATGGCGATGTGTTCGATTTCCATTTTCGATGCTGTTTTTTATGATTTACCGATATACCTCGATTTCACTTACTGCCGAAAGTTAATACTTTACGCTGCAAAGTTGTATCTTTTCATTAAAAAAAGCCGGACAGATGAGTCCGGCTTCCATCATTAACCATAGCTTCAAACTATTCGGCGGTTGCCGGAGCTGCTGCTCCCGTTCCGGCCAAACGTTTATAGTTATTATATCTCCACTTGGCGTTTTCTTCGGCAGCCTTGAACAAATCGTCCGCTTCGGCGGGATATTGTTTTTTGAGCGACGAATAACGCACCTCGCTGAGAATAAATTCTTGGAATTTGCTCCAATCCGGTTCTTTCGAATCCAATTGGAACGGATTTTGGCCTTCGGCTTCGAGTACCGGGTTGTAACGATACATCTGCCAATAACCGCAAGCCACGGCAAGCTTTTCTTGCTCTTGCGTCTTGCCCATGCCGGCACGCAATCCGTGATTGATACACGGCGAGTAAGCAATAATCAACGACGGGCCGTTGTATGCTTCGGCTTCGCGCAACGCTTTCAAATATTGCACGTTGTTGGCGCCCATGGCAACTTGCGCCACGTATACATAACCGTAGCTTATGGCCATCATACCGAGATCTTTTTTGCGAATGCGTTTGCCCGATGCGGCAAATTTGGCAATGGCGCCCACGGGAGTCGACTTCGATGCCTGTCCGCCCGTGTTGGAATATACTTCGGTGTCCAAAACCAGCACGTTCACGTTTTCGCCCGATGCCAGCACGTGATCCAAACCACCGTAACCGATATCGTACGCCCAACCGTCGCCGCCAATGATCCAAATCGATTTCTTGACAAGGTATTGACGCAGATCGTATATTTCTTTGCAGTATTTACAATTACACTTTTCGAGAAGCGGCAACAAGTCGGCCGATGCCTTCTTACTGTCGGCGGCAGTGTCGGCTGCTTTCCACGCGGCAAAAGCGGCATTCACTTCGGCAGAACAGTTACCTTCTTGCGCTGCTTCGTCCATCAAACGTGCAATACGTTCGCGCATGCGGTTCACGCCGGTAGCCATACCCAAGCCGTACTCGGCATTGTCTTCGAACAACGAGTTGGCCCATGCGGGACCTTGTCCTTTCGCGTTCATGCAATACGGAGTCGACGGAGCCGAACCGCTGTAAATTGACGAACAACCGGTGGCGTTGGCCACCATCATGCGGTCGCCGAACAACTGCGAAACAAGTTTCACGTAAGGCGTTTCGCCGCAACCGGCACACGCGCCCGAGAATTCGAACAACGGTTGTGCAAACTGGCTGTTCTTCACGTTTTGCTCTTTCGGCGCGATGGTATCCTTGTAAGTAATCTTTTCTACGGCATAATCCCACAACTCGTTTTGTGCCATTTGGCTTTCGAGCGGTTTCATTTCAAGCGCTTTCGCACCTTTCTTGCCCGGACATACGTCGGCACAGTTGCCGCAACCGGTACAATCCAGCGGGCTGATTTGTATGCGGAATTCGAGACCTTCAAACGTTTTTTGCGGAATGGCAGCAATGGTGGCGGCGCCTTTCAATCCGGCTTTTTCTTCGGCGTTCACGAGGAATGGACGAATAACGGCGTGCGGACACACGTAAGCGCATTGGTTACATTGGATGCAGTTATCGGGAATCCACTCGGGAACGTTCACCGCAATACCGCGTTTTTCGTAAGCGGCCGTCCCTTGCGGGAAAGTACCGTCTTCGCGTCCCACGAACGTGCTCACGGGAAGATCGTCGCCGCGTTGGCCGTTGATAACATCTACCACGTTGCGAATAAATTCGGGACGTTTCGGATCGACGGGCGCCGCATCGGCTTCGGGATCGAGTTTCGACCAAGCGGGATCGACATTCACTTTGGTGACTTCGCCGCCGCGATCAACCGCCGCGTTATTCATCTTCACGATGTCCTCACCCTTGCGGCCGTACGATTTTTGGTTAGCGGCTTTCATTTCGCAAACCGCCAATTCGTAGGGGATTACTTCCGAAATCTTGAAGAACGACGATTGCAGAATGGTGTTGGTGCGGGTGGTTCCCAAACCTACTTCTTCGGCAATCTTGATGTCGTCGATGATGTAGTACGAAATTTCGTTGTCGGCCAAGTATTTCTTGATCTTATTGGGAAGGTTTTCGCTAGTCGTTTTCGCATCCCACTTGCTGTTGAGCAGGAAAGTTCCGCCTTTGCGAAGACCTTTCAATACGTCGTATTGATGGATGTACGGGAAAACATGACAAGCCACAAAGTCGGGCGTATTCACCAAATAAGGCGCACGAATGAGTGAATCGCCGAAACGAAGGTGCGAGATGGTGATACCGCCCGTTTTCTTCGAGTCGTAAGCAAAATAAGCTTGACAATATTTGTCGGTGGTTTCGCCGATGATCTTGATCGAGTTTTTGTTGGCGCCCACGGTTCCGTCGCCGCCGATTCCGTAGAATTTGGCTTGGAACGTGCCTTTGGGCATGATGTTCACTTCGGGACGCAACGGCAACGACAGGAATGTAACGTCGTCCACGATACCCACGGTAAAACCGTTTTTGGGTTCGTTCATCTTCATGTTATCGACAACCGACAACATTTGCGCCGCAGTGGTATCTTTCGACGACAATCCGTAACGTCCGCCGATAATCATCGGGGCGCCGGCTTTGCCGTAGAACAAATCTTTCACGTCCAAATAAAGCGGTTCGCCGTTGGCGCCCGGTTCTTTCGTACGATCGAGCACCGTGATGCGTTTCACGCTCTTGGGCAATACGTTGAAGAAATATTTGGCGGAGAACGGACGATAGAGATGTACGGAAATCAAACCGACTTTTTCGCCTTTTGCGGCAAGATAATCGATCGTTTCCTTGATGGTATCGGTAATCGAGCCCATTGCCACGATGATGTTTTCAGCATCGGGTGCGCCGTAATAGCTGAACGGGTGATATTCGCGGCCCGTAATCTTCTTGATTTCCTGCATATAGCTTTCCACCATATCGGGCAACGCCAAATAGAATTTATTGGCTGCTTCGCGCGATTGGAAATATATGTCGGGATTTTGCGCCGTACCGCGTGTTACGGGATGTTCTGGATTCAGAGCGCGATCGCGTAA
The DNA here is from genome assembly GCA_031551455.1 of Bacteroidales bacterium. Lineage (GTDB taxonomy): Bacteria > Bacteroidota > Bacteroidia > Bacteroidales > UBA4181 > JAIRLS01. The sequence goes on from JAVBNP010000170.1 coordinate 5,438, forward strand.
TAGCTGAACGGCATCCCAATCCAACAATCCGGCAAGTTGTTCCGACGCTATGGTTTCGATTTTTTGTATTTCGTGCGATGTGCGAAATCCATCGAAGAAATGCAGGAACGGCACGCGCGATTTGATGGCGGTAAGATGTGCCACGGCGGCCAAATCCATTACTTCCTGTACGCTTCCGGTGGCCAACATGGCAAATCCCGTTTGGCGAGTACTCATCACGTCGCTGTGGTCGCCGAAGATCGACAACGCCTGTGCGGCCAAGCTGCGCGCCGATACGTGGAACACGCCGGGTAACAGTTCGCCCGAAATTTTATACATGTTGGGGATCATCAACAATAATCCTTGCGATGCGGTGAAGGTCGATGTGAGCGCGCCCGATTGCAACGAACCGTGAACGGCTCCGGCTGCACCGGCTTCGCTTTGCATTTCGACAACTTTCACTGTTTCGTTGAACAGGTTTTTCTTTCCTTTGGCTGCCCATTCGTCAACATATTCGGCCATGGTCGACGACGGAGTGATGGGATAAATGGCGGCCACTTCGCTGAACATGTATGCGATGTGCGCTGCGGCGTAGTTCCCGTCACAGGTTAGGTATTTTTTTTCTACTGCCATGTTTTCTAACTGATTTTAAATATATTTCTATTTTTATTCCGAGGTGCAAAGATACAAAAAAAATGGCATCCCGGTACGGCTCGGAATCGGCTGCGTTATTTAGACTTGTTCCGGATTGTGTGAAGAATGTAAACGCAAGAATACGACAAAGATAGGATCTTATTTGTTTTTTGTCGAAATCGTAACGGAAGCTCTCGTCTTTTTGCAAACAAAAAAACATTTTTACCTTTGTTACGGATAAGGTTTATGTGCATGAAAAAACACTTGTGTCGACGCTTTTTGATGATTGCGGTGTCCGGCTTGCTTTTGTCGGCCTGCGGCGGTTCCGCCGTAAAAGATCGTCCCGTGGCGAAAACGCAACGAATCGTCGACCATAAAAAGTCCGAATCGGTGATTGAACCGCTTGATGTCAATCAAGATATCGAAAACATGACCATGCAGGAATTGAGGCTTCTGCGCAGCCGGGTATATGCTCGTCACGGAATGTTGTTTCATGAAAGCGATTTAAGAGATTATTGGAAAAAAAACACCGTTTGGTACGATACATTGTCGCGTTCGCGATACGAGAAAACCCGTTCGGAAGACATCCCGATGTTGTCTCCGGACGAACAGGCATTTGTCGGTAAAATTGACAATCGAATGCTTTTGCTGCAGCCGGAAAATTACATTCGAACCGATCATGATACTTCGGTGAACATCATGAACATCGTGAACCTGTTTCAATATGCCGAAATAAAGAAACAACAAACACTCGACGATTTGGCCTTTAACGGTTACGCGATCGTTGCCGATACATTACCGCAACTTTTCATGACCTACCGGAGAAATGATTCGTTGCATCTTCCGAGTTTCGTCACCGTCGACTTATTAACGCAACTTTCGTACGTGTACGAATCGTATATGCTGCGGACGGTGGAGCGGGAATATTATATTCCGATGCTTGCCGAGTTGTGTTTGTCGATGTACAACGCTTCGATGGAACAAGTAAATAAGGCGACAAAGGAAGACGTCAAAGACATCGCCGGTTACAATGCCGCGTTTTACGCGATTCCTTACATATTGCTTACGGGAAAGCAATTAAAAATACCGGAAACGTATCAAATTTCCTCGGAAGAAGAATTGACCTATATTGCTCAACAGGAGGATCATCGCCCGGCGCTGATGACCGCGAAGTCCGATTTTCCGTACGGCGCATTCAAACCGCACGGGCATTATACGCACACGGCCGAACTTCGCCGATATTTCAAAGCATTAAAGTGGCTGCAACTGGCGCCTTATTGCGGCGACGATAAAATGCAATTGCAACAAGCCGTTTTTGCCGCCGGATTGCTTAATTCCGCACGGACAAAATCCGGGCAATCGATCGGCGATGTGTATCGTCGTTTGTTCGAATCCGGGACATGGCTGTACGGACGATCCGCATATCCTTCGATATCGGACATTGCCGATTTGTTGAAAAAAGAACGCATCGTAACCGGCGTTGCCCCGGCTGATGATAAAACATTGGCCAAAGTAACCGCCGAATTGAAAAAAATAAAAACGGCCGATGACTCCGAGGTTGCATATGCTCCGATTTGCCGAAACGGGATTTATTTTATGCCTCAACCCTGTTATGCGGACGAAAAGATATTGCGGGCAATGGTCGATCAAACGAAAAATGCGGAACGGGCTTTTCCGAAAGCGTTGGATGTGCTTGCCGCCTTCGGTTCCCGATCGGCGTTTGATAAGTTGTTTATCGATAATCGCGAAGACACGTTGTGGACGGAATACTCCGAGCGAATGGCCGAAATGAAAACCGAAATGAATCGGTTCGACGATTGGAACGGTTCGTTGTACGACAAACGATTGGAATGTTTGTTGGCTTTGTCTCGAAAGTTGCCATCCGTTCCCTTGTTTATGCGAAACCGTTCGTGGAACGATAAAAACTTGAAAACAGCTTCGGCTTCTTGGGTAAAGGCCAAACACGACCTGTTGCTTTACGGCGCGATTCCGGAATATCCCGATCCGATCGATACAACCGGGGTCGTGCGGGGCGGTCTCCCCGAACCGATTGTTTTGGGGTACGTGGAACCGAATCTTCTTTTTTGGAAAAAATTGCGCGAACGAATCGAATTGACCGATAAAGTATTGAAGAAGTTTCGTTTGACAACCGATACGTTAAATCTGCGAACGGAATCGATGCTGCGGTACATTTCTTTTGCGGAAAATGCAACCCGCAAAGAGCTGAACAACGAACGTCTTTCCGAAGAAGAGTATCGTTTTATTGAGCACATCGGCGCCGATATCGAACAGTTTACGCTGTCGATGATCGAACCTTCCGTCGATCGTTGGGCATATACGGCAGGATCTGATAAGTCGGCGGCCGTTCTTGAAGAAATATACCAACGTAATGTTCCCGGCTGCAAAAAAAACGGCATAGGGTATGCGGCAACCGGCTATGCCGATAACATATACGTGCCGGTGGAGATCGGCGGATATATATATCTTACCAAAGGCGCCGTATTCGGTTATTACGAATTCCCGATGCCCGCCCGTAAAGATTTCGGCGAAAAAGACCGGGATGAAATGTTGAAACAATTGATCACCGGCGACTCTCTGACGCAAGAATCCGATTTTTGACACGATTACGAGTGTTTGGTGGAAATAAGACCTCTGAGGTCTTTTCTTTGTCGTAAATGAAACGGCATTAAATTTCTTCTCAAAATTTGAATAATCGCGTGCAATGAGGTTTCGAATATTTTTTGCATGTTTTTTTGACAATTCCGAAAAAAATACTACTTTTGTAAGAGACCTTCCCGTTATGCCTTTATTTCGGGTTCCAAGCCCGAAAATTATTGTTTCGTGCACAAAAAAACATCATGAGAATGATGCGTGTTTTACGAAGCCTGTTTTAATCCGTAAAATAAAGAAACATGAAATATCAATCGTACCAACTTCATAATTATATGTCGATTGAAGGAATGGATAAATTGTCGCCGGCCGATCGCAGAGCCATCGAGATTACCGGACGAGTACTTCCGTTCAAAGCCAATAATTACGTTACCGGCGAACTGATCAATTGGGATAATGTTCCCGAAGATCCGATTTTTACTTTGTGTTTTCCGCGAAAGGAAATGCTGCAAAGTGTGCATTTCGATCAAGTGGAGCGGTTGATGGATCGGGGCGCGGACGCTGCTCAACTGAAAAAGGCCGTCGATACCATTCGAAAAGCGCTTAATCCCAATCCGGCCGGGCAACATTTGAACGTGCCGAGTATCGGAAACGTTAAACTTAACGGCGTACAACACAAATACCGCGAGACGGTACTTTTTTTTCCGAGTCAGGGGCAAACCTGTCACGCTTATTGTACGTTTTGTTTCCGTTGGCCGCAGTTCTCCGGAATGGAAGGGATGCGTTTTGCCATGAAAGAAACAGAATTGCTGGTAAAATACCTAAGGAATCACCGCGAAGTAACCGATTTGTTGTTTACCGGAGGCGATCCGTTGACCATGAGCGCAGCCCATATTGCCGCGTATACGGACGCTTTATTAAGTGATGATTTATATAATATCCAAACCATCCGTTTCGGCACCAAAGCATTCGCCTATTGGCCCTACCGATTTCTGACCGATCCCGATTCGGATGATTTGCTGCGCGTATTCGACAAAATTGTACGGAGCGGTAAAAATTTGGCGATCATGGCGCACTTCAATCATCCGGTGGAATTGTCCACCAATGCCGTGCAAGACGCCGTAAGACGCGTTCGTTCCACGGGTGCGCAAATACGTACGCAGTCGCCGTTGCTGAGCCATATCAACAACAATCCGGATTTATGGTCGGAAATGTGGCGCAAACAAGTTAATCTCAATTGTATTCCGTATTATATGTTCGTGGCAAGAGACACGGGGGCCAAAGAATTTTTCGATGTTCCGTTGTCCGATTGTTGGGATATTTTCCGTAAAGCGTATCGGCAAGTGAGCGGCGTATGCCGTACGGTGCGTGGGCCGAGCATGAGCGCAACACCCGGAAAGATTCAAGTGCTGGGCGTCAGCGAAGTAAAAGGCGAAAAAGTATTCGTGCTCCGTTTCTTGCAGGGACGAAATCCCGAATGGGTCGATCGTCCGTTCTTTGCAAAATACGATCCCGAAGCAACTTGGCTGAACATGTTACAACCGGCGTTTGGCGAAGAAAAATTTTTCTTTGAAGACGAACTGAAACAACTTTATCGTGACGATTACCGCAGGAGCGAGTCCGACAATTTCGAGTAGAAAATTATCGGCTTTGACATTTGCCGTATCACCGGGCGTGTAAATTTCTTGGTTGATAGTTTCAATGGTTTAATCTTTTGGTTGCTTTTCGTGCAATTACACTTGAAAGTTTATTGTTTGTGTTGAATATTTCCGAAAGGTTGTATACTTTTGCGCCGCCGTAAAAAGGGTAATGCTTCCTTTCTTTTTACGGTGTAATCATAAAGGAAGTTTTTTCAAATATATACACATGAAAAAAGTATTTATAATTGTAAGTTTGGTTTTGACAGGAATAACTGCAAATGCGCAATGGTACGCGGGAGGTTCTTTAAATTTCGGCACCGCTACGGACAAAGATAATGACGGAAACAAACAGAACACGGTAACAAGTTTTGGACTTAGTCCCGAAATCGGATATTATCTGAATGACAGATTTGACATTGGTTTGGCTTTTGGTATCGGAACCGCATCGACTAAAAATCATACGGCTGATACAAAACGGACCATCACAACATGGAGTGTGGCACCGTATGTACGTTATTCATTTATTCAATTCGGAAAGTTCGAGGTCATCGGAAGAGGATCTTTATCTGTTGAAGGCGCAAAAGCGAAAGATGAAAGTGATAACGAGATTAAATCCACGACCTTCGGTATTAATATTACTCCGGTGTTGGCGTATAATTTAACCGATCACCTTACATTACAAACGGGTTTAAACTTTGCAAGTATCGGATTTAACTCAACAAATGTGAAAGACGGAGGCTCTGAAAATGGATTCAATTTCGGATTTGATTCCACGGATGTGACAACACTCGGAGATATTACCGTTGGTTTTATCTACAAGTTCTGATTTACCGAACATTAAATACAAAAACAAAAAAGCGGGATTATGTCCCGCTTTTTTGTTTTCCGGTATCAAAGTATATAGGTCTTCACGTAAAAATAAATCCGACTTTTAGATGAAAAGTTTACAAGGCTTTGTTTTGTGGTTTCGCTTTACGTCGATATCTGCACCGAAATGCCGTGTTTTTCGATTCGTTCCGCTATTTTTCGAAGCGTTTCTTCCGATACTTTTCGAAGCGTTTCCGTCGGCGTGTCCCGGGCAATGGTATAAATCATCACTTGATGCGGTTTAACGGCAAGAATCACTCGTTCCCATGCATCCAATTCTTCCGGAACCGTATTGTCGATAATTTGCCCTTCGTATGTTCCCCGAACAAACATGGTTTGGACGATGCATTGATTGCCGAAAGAAACCAATTGATCAATTAATCGGGGAAGATCCGGTTTTTTCGCCGGACGATTCAATAACATGATAGTGGAAGCGATGGCCGAATCGAGTTTCAATATCGGCATGTTCGTTTTTTTCAACGCTTCAACCACTTTCGGTTTGTGGAGCATGGTTGCGTTGGACAACACGGATATTTTCGATGCGGGGGCGTAACGATTGCGTAACGCAACGGTATCGTCGATAATTTCGGCAAAATCGGGATGAACGGTCGGTTCGCCGTTTCCCGCAAAGGTGATGGCATCGGGCGCATGTCCCGATTGTTGCATCTCGATAAGTTTGCGTTCCAATGCATCCCGAACCTCTTGCCGCGACGGGAGCATGTTTTTTTTGATATCGGCATCGGTATTTCGGCCGCATTCGCAATAGATGCAATCGAAATTACAATACTTGCAATCGGTCGGTAACAAATTAATCCCCAAAGAAACGCCCAACCGGCGACTTTGTACTGGACCGAAAACAATCCGATCAAATAAAAAAGTAGCCATTATGCGTTGAAAACGTAAGTTTTATATTCGTCGTTTTCAACGGGCGCGTAATTGAACTTGGGGCAGTCGCAAGGCGCCTTTTTGCGACGTTTTTGGGATGCATGATGCGAACTACTGCACGAAACGAGTAGTATCGTTAACGCGCATGAAACAAAAAACAATTTACGAAATGCGAACATGACTACAAAATCCGGTCGTGAGAATTCGCGCAAGCGGAACAGATTGTCCGATTCCGCTTGCACGAACGTTTACGTCGATTAAATCACTTTTAATTCCTTGCCTATTTTTACAAAAGCATTCAGTGCTTTATCTAAATGGGCGCGGGTATGTGCTGCCGATAATTGCACCCTAATACGCGCTTGATCTTTCGGCACTACCGGATAATAAAATCCGACCACATAAATACCTTCCTGCAATAATCGTTCCGCAAATTGTTGCGAAAGCGGTGCATCGTAGAGCATTACCGCAACAATAGCCGATTGGCTCGGTTTAATATCGAAGCCCGACGCTTGCATCTTCGTCATAAAATATTGCGTGTTTTCGGTCAAACGATCATGCAATTCGGTTGATTTTTCCAATAAATCGAATGCCGCGATTCCGGCGCCAGCCACCGAAGGCGGAATGGAATTGGAAAACAGGTACGGACGGGAACGTTGCCGTAATAATTGCACGATTTCCTTGCGTCCCGTGGTAAACCCTCCGATACCGCCGCCCAACGCTTTACCCAGCGTTCCGGTGATAATGTCCACTTTTCCGCGCACGTTGAACTGTTCGGTGACACCGCGTCCGGTAGCTCCGACCACTCCGGCCGAATGACATTCGTCGATCATGACCAACGCATCGTATTGCTCGGCCAACCGACAAATTTGATCCATCGGAGCCGTGTTGCCGTCCATGGAGAAAACAGCATCCGTAACGATGATGCGGAAACGGTGTTTTTGCGCTTCCTTGAGTTGCGCTTCCAAATCGGCCATGTCGGCATTGGCGTAGCGATAACGCACGGCTTTGCACAAGCGTACGCCGTCGATGATCGAGGCATGATTCAGCGAATCGGAAATAATCGCATCTTCTTCGGACAAAAGCGGTTCAAATACTCCGCCGTTGGCATCGAAACAAGCCGCGTACAAAATGGTATCCTCTGTTCCGAAAAATCGGGCAATGCGGGCTTCCAACTCTTTGTGAATGTCCTGTGTCCCGCAGATGAATCTTACGGACGACATGCCGAAGCCGTGACTGTCGAGCGAATGATGCGCTGCTCGGATGATATCGGGATGCGATGACAATCCGAGATAATTGTTCGCGCAAAAATTCAAAACGGTTTGACCGTCGGCTAACCCGATTTCGACGCCTTGAGGCGTCGCGATGATGCGCTCGTTCTTGTATAAGCCCGCTTGGCGGATGCTTTCCAATTCCCGAGCCAAATATTGTTGCATTTTTCCGTACATGATTTTACTGTTTTAAGAATGGTGCAAGATACGATTTATTGACCGATTATTTTATGAATTTTGTCATGACGCTTTCGGCAGCGGGAAACTTTCCGTAATGTTCATAAATAATCCCCGACCGATGTCGGATTTTTGCAAAAAATCATGTAGGTTTGAACGATTTTTACGTCAAACGGATGAACACATCGGCGCCCGCATATAAAGAAATAGATTCCGTCAACATCATACGTCCCGAGATATCGCGGTTGGACAACGGTATTCCGTTGTACGTCATGAATGCGGGAAATCAAGATATTATTAAGATCACGATGTTGTTTTGTGCTGGAAGTTTGTATCAACCGGCGCCGCTGACGGCATTTGCCGCAAACAGTATGTTGACTGAAGGAACGCAACGATATTCGTCGGCACAAATATCCGAAATAAACGATTTTCACGGGGCATACATTACTTGCTCCACCGATAAAGATTCGGCAACCGTTACGTTGTTGACCTTGCGCAAGCATTTGGACAAAATGCTCCCGTTGCTCGAAGAAATAATGAAACGACCGACATTTCCCGAAGCGGAATTGCGATCGTTTGCCGAACGACACGGGCGACAATTTCTGACGGAGCAGTCGAGGCCGGGAAATATGGCTCATCGATACTTTGTCAAAGCGCTGTTCGGCAACGAGCATCCGTACGGTCGCGAACTGCAATTATCCGATTTTCAAAATCTCGATCGGGAACGATTGCGGGAGTTTTATGCGACGTATTATCGCCCGGATAACTGTAAAATAGCGGTATCGGGAAAGGTATCCGAAGACGATGTTCGATTAATTAATCGTTATTTGGGTGATCAGACATGGCCATCGGGCGATCGGCCGATATCGACCGAGTATGTTTTTTCGGAATCGTCGGAATACCGACAAAAAATCGATAAAGCCGATTCCGTGCAATCGTCCGTTCGTATCGGAAAACGGGTTTGCAACAAGTTGCACGAAGATTATTTCGGTTTAACGGTTGTTAATACCCTGTTGGGCGGCTGGTTCGGATCCCGATTGATGAAAAATCTCCGCGAAGACAAAGCGTATACCTACGGCGTTCATTCGCTATTGGTGTCTTTGCGTCAAGCGGGATACATCACCATCGTAACCGACGTGGGCAAAGATGTCACGCAACCGGCATTGCGCGAGATATACGCCGAAATCGATCGTTTGCAACAAGATCTTGTTTCCGACGACGAATTATACATGGTACGTACCCGATTGATGTCCGACATGTTGCGTTCGTTTGACGGCCCGTTTGCGCAAGCCGAAAGCTTGATTGCATTGCTCGAATACGACCTTGATACCGATTATTACGAACGATATTTGCACTGCATCCGAAACATCGATGCGAAAGAAATCCGACATTCGGCACAACAATATTTGGACTTGCAACGTATATATGAAATAGTTATCGGATAAAAATGATTGTCATCATGAATGAATCTCGTTTCATCAAGTTGTGTTTGATTTTGCTGATTTGTTTTTTCCGCTGCGGGAATACGACGGCGCAAAACCCGGGGACAACTCCGGACGAACCGGTGCTCGAAAGCGTCAGCGTCGATCCCGTTACGGGTTATGTTACCGTTACGTGGACTCCCAGAAAAACAACGGTATCGCCTTCGCCCGTCGCTACCGACGGTTATTATGTTTGTTGGCTTCAAAAACAACCGTCGTCAACCAATCATATTTTTGCCAAGATTACGAATCCCGCAACGCTTAGCTATACATTTGACGTCGATACGATGATTGCGCGGACTCCGACGATGCCCGATCCTCGAAAAACAACGGTTCCGTTTACGGTAGTTGCGTACCACAACGCTCCGTATTCTGCCAGTTTGCGTTCCGACGAAGATTACAACATGCAGGTGACGAATAAATACGACTCGTGTCGTGCCGAAATAAGATTAAACTGGCATCCGTACAGAGGTTGGTATCCGAATCGAGAACCGTTTGTGCTGAATTACGATTATTATGTGATGCGTATTCCCGTCGGAGGCGGTCCCGCAGTGGAAATAAAAAGATTGACGGATCAAGATACTTCGTACATAGTATCGAAAGTGAACGAGAACGAGCAGTATACTTTTTATATCGAAGCAAGGCAGACCGGCGGAAGTTTACGTTCCACGAGTTACAAAACGGAAAAATATACGGCAATGCCCATCCCTCCGAGTTTCATACAAGCCGAAGGGACGGAATATGACAGTCAAGGGATTGCCGAAATTACTTTTTTGCTCGACCCCGCTTCGCAAACACATGGTTATGCTTTTCTCGGATCGAGTAAACCCGATTATTCGTACGTGAAATTGGCCGACTTGGACAATATTACGGGAAGTCAATTGGTGCTTAATGATATACAGGCTCGAGGGAAAACGTATTATTACAAGTTGATGGCATGGCATGTGTGCAAGGACCGATATACTGCCGAATCGAATCCGGCAACGGCTTTGTGGCTGTATTTGAAGCAGGAAGAACAGTTGAATACCTTGCAGTGGGATTCTTACAAAGATTGGGGCAAACCGGCAAAGTATGAAGTGCGACGGCAAATAGGAAGTAATGCCGAGGAGATTATTGCCACGTTAACGGATTCCGACGGAACAACCTATAAAGACGATTTATCGGGCGCTAAAATAGACGGAGAAATATGTTATCGGGTAACGGCCGTGCCCGAATCGTCAGGTTCGGCTGATCAATACGCCGTTTCGAACAGTATTTGCATACAACCCGAAAGCGATATATATATTCCGCGGGCTTTCACGCCCAACGGTGACGGAAGTAACGATGAATACAGGCCTTTCTTTTCATATCCGCCGAAGGAATATCTTTTCATTATATACGATCGTAACGGAGCCAAAGTTTTTCAAACGGAAAGCGAGGGCGATGCGTGGGACGGGCAACTCAAAAACGGTAAACCGGCGAATGAAGGCGCCTACGGGTATTATATCAAGTTTCGCACGGCTAAGGGACGTTTGGTTGAAAAAAGAGGTACTTTGATATTGGTACTGCCGTAAAATGTGGAATTTTTTGATTGTTGATGATGTTTTTCGCGATTTGAAGCCGAACAAAAGCAAACCGATATGGCAAACAAAAAAATAGGAATTTTATCGTCGGGCGGTGATTGTCCCGGTATCAACGCGACGATACGGGGTGTCGGTAAGGCGGCCATTACCTACGGAATGGAAGTAATCGGCATTCTCGACGGTTTTTCGGGTTTGTTGTTCAACGATTATATTGCGTTGGACGAACAGAGACTTTCGGGCATTCTCACATTGGGAGGTACCATTTTGGGAACTTCGCGCGAAAAACCGTTCAAGAAAAAAGAAGGCGACCCCATTGCCGACAAACCGCAGTTGATCAAACAGAACTGCGCCAAGATGGGGCTTGATTGTTTGGTATGCATCGGCGGTAACGGCACGCAAAAAACGGCGTCGCAACTGTCGGAAATGGGAATCAATGTGGTGGGTATCCCCAAAACCATTGATAAGGATGTGTGGGGAACCGATGTTACGTTTGGTTTTGATACGGCGGTGAACATTGCCACCGAGGCGATTGATCGACTTCATTCGACTGCCAATTCACACAAACGGGTAATGGTGATCGAATTGATGGGGCATCATGCGGGTTGGATTACGCTTTATGCGGGTTTGGCCGGCGGCGGCGATGTGATATTGATTCCCGAATTGGATTACGATATCGACGAGGTAAATGATGTGTTGCTGGATCGAGCGCATAAGGGTAAGCCGTATTCGATCGTGGTGGTTGCCGAAGGTATTAAAACCAAAGACGGAATTCCGGCGGGTGCTTATATTGCACAACAGATCGAGAAGGGGACCAAACTCGAAACACGTGTTACCGTGCCGGGTTATACGTTACGCGGAGGGAGTCCTTCGCCGCTCGATCGTGTCATTGCCACCCGTATGGGAACCTATGCCGCATCCATGATCAATAAAGGGGATTACGGCCGTATGGTGGCTATTCGAAATAACGAGATGACTTCTTTGCCGCTGAAAGATGTGGGAGGAAAGACGCGTTTGGTGCAACCCGATCATTTTTTGATCAAACAGGCCAAACGTGTCGGCACATTTTTCGGATAGAAATCGAAAGATGTCGGAGTACGAAACATCCGATATCTCGAAATTAATTTTGAATTGATTGTTATGATTATCGACACAAAAGAAGAAGCCTCGACATTATGGCGAACCAAGACCTTTGCGATTATTGTTTACGTTTTGCTGTTGTTGTCGGCGTTGTTTTTATTTTCGCTGAGCAATACAGTTAAAATGATTGTTGTCGGCGGATTGTCGGTATTGTTCCTTTTGTTTTATTGGTTCCAATATCAAATGGAATACACGTATTTCTATTTCTCGAACAATAACAAAGATTTGATTTTTCGATTTTATTCGTTGCGTAACTTATACGGTAAGCCGAAAACAATCGAAATCCCCAAAACCGGCTTTTTAAAGTACGATATTACGTCGGGGTTTTTCAACCAAAAGGAATACTTGGTGTTATACCAAAAAACACCGAAAGGTATCGCAAAATATCCGCCCGTATCATTAACGCTTCTCAAGAAGAATCAAAAAACCGATCTTAAGCGGGCATTACATGCGGCTGCAACGGTTGACCGTTGAGGCGAATGTGAGCTCAATCATCAAACATGCAATCGGAGGACACGTTTTTGACTATCGCATCGGAAGCCGAAGGAATATACAAGGATAAGGGCAGCAAGTTCTTGGCTTTTGCTTATCCCGTAAAAAACGAAGAGGAGGTAAAAGAAAAGGTCGATTTATTGCGCAAAAAGTACTTTGATGCGCGCCAACATTGATACGCCTACCGAATGGGAGCAAAACGCGAACGGAAACGCCCCAACGACGACGCCAAACCTTCCAAAACGGCCCGAAAGCC
>JAVBNP010000090.1:0-15845 GCA_031551455.1 Bacteroidales bacterium
GCTATTACATAATCGTTCCGTTATCGGTTCATTTCCTCGGCGGTTACAATGTCAGCGAAGAAGTGCTCAACCAAATAGACTTGAATTCGTATTTTTCGACCGTCGCTTATATTCCGTTGGCCACCGGAGTCATATTCGAATTGCCCATTTTAATGATTTTCTTGACTAAAGTGGGGATCGTAACACCGGAGTTTTTAAAAAAATACAGAAAACACGCCTATATCATTTTGATGATTTTAGCGGCTATTATCACGCCTCCCGATGTTTTCAGCATGATATTGGTGGTACTTCCGCTGGGATTACTGTATGAAGTCAGTATTATGTTGACCAAACGAACAGCCAAAAGGCACGAACAAACCATTGCGGAAGCAGAAGCGGAAGCAAGTTGATTATTTAAGCAATAATATTAATATTTATAAACGAAAATTATAACAGAAATGGCAAGACAGAAAATAACCGACGTATTAAAAACGGGTAAAATTTTAGTCTCGGACGGAGCATGGGGCACTTTCCTGTTCGAAAAAGGATTGAAGCTCGGAGAATGCCCGGACCAATGGTCGATTACCCGATTCGATGATGTGAAAGATATCGCAAAAAGTTACGTGAATGCGGGCGCGGATATGGTGGAAACCAACAGTTTCGGAGCTAATTGTTACAAGTTGGAACATTTCGGATTGCAACATAACGTTGCCGAAATAAACGAAGCGGCTGCTCGTGCGTCGAGAGAAGCGGCAGGAGACGACAAATATGTTATCGCGTCCATAGGGCCTACGGGAAAAATGTTAATTATGGGCGATGTTACCGAAGAAGACTTTTACGATTGTTTCAAGGATCAAGCAACAGCGTTCGAAAAAGGCGGCGCTGATGCCGTTTGCATCGAAACCATGAGTGATGCGGACGAAGCCGTTCAAGCAATTAAAGCAACAAAAGAAAACACCGGGTTGGAAATCATCGCCACGTTTACGTTCGAAAAAACGGTGCAGGGAGAATACAGATCAATGATGGGATTATCGCCGATCGAAGCCGTTCGTGCGGCAACGGAAGCGGGTGCGGACATCATCGGCGCCAATTGCGGCAACGGTATCGAACGAATGGTCGAGATCGTGAAAGAAATTCGTGCGGAATATCCGGATGTATTTATATTGGTTCATGCCAATGCCGGGCTTCCCGTAAACATCGACGGAAAGGATGTATTTCCGGAAACTCCCGAAATGATGGCGGCACATATTCCCGCTTTGTTGGATGCGGGCGTAAACATTGTGGGGGGGTGTTGCGGAACCACTCCGGCGCACATAAAAGCCATCAAAGAGGTTGTTGATCGATATAACCGTCGATCATAAAAACTCGCATACGGAAAATCGAACATAATTCGAATATCGAAATCACATAAAAAACGGGCCGTACAAAATTGTGCGGCCCGTTTTTACATATAAAAAATGTGTGTTAATTGAATTCTTTTTTGATGAGATCCACGTAATCCAACTTTTCCCAACCAAAAAAATCGACTTTCTTGGTTGTTTGTCCGTTATAATCCACGGCAACTTCTTTCGTGTACGGCTCATTGCCGAAATGACCGCGAATAACCGTATCTCTGAATATCGGATTTTTCAAACCGAAACGTTTTACGATGCTGTACGGTCTCATGTCGAATATTTTGGAAATCTTTTGCGCTATTTCGCTGTCGGATAAAGCAACTTTAGATGTTCCGTAGGTGTTGACATATAAACCTACCGGTTCGGCAACACCGATGGCGTAAGCCACTTGTACCAATACTTCGTCGGCAATTCCCGCTGCTACAATATTTTTGGCAATATGGCGAGTAGCATAAGCCGCCGAACGGTCAACTTTCGAAGAATCTTTTCCCGAGAAAGCGCCGCCGCCATGTGCTCCTTTGCCGCCGTATGTATCCACGATAATTTTACGTCCCGTAAGTCCCGTATCTCCGTGTGGGCCTCCGATAACGAATTTTCCCGTCGGATTAACGTGTAAAATATAATTTCCATCAAAGAGGTTTTGTATTCTCGCCGGCAATTCCTTAACCACGCGCGGAATCAATATCTCTTTCACGTCTTTGCGAATCGCATCCAACATTTTACGTTCTTCGTCAAAATCGTCGTGTTGGGTTGATACCACAATTGTGTGAACCCGTTTCGGTTGACCGTTATTATCGTACTCAACGGTTACCTGCGATTTGGAATCGGGACGTAAATATTTCATTTGTTTGCCTTCACGGCGAATTTCGGTCAGCGTATTCAGCAAACGACGGGAGAGAATCAAAGACAACGGCATGTATTCGTCGGTTTCGCGACATGCGTAACCAAACATCATTCCTTGATCTCCAGCACCTTGTTCTTCTTCTTTGGCACGTTCCACGCCTTGATTAATATCGGGCGATTGCTCATGAATGGCTGAAATAACACCGCATGAGGTGCTTTCGAACATATATTCGCCTTTCGTGTAACCGATGTCGCCGATAACGGAACGCGCAACTTGTTGCACATCCACGTAACCGCGTGTTTTTACCTCACCGCTCAGCACAACCAAGCCGGTAGTTACCAATGTTTCGCACGCAACCTTTGAATCCGGATCGCGTCGTAAAAATTCGTCCAACAAAGCGTCGGAAATTTGATCCGCAACCTTATCGGGATGACCTTCGGAAACAAACTCCGAAGTAAATAAATATGACATAATACAAATTTATAAGTGATTAATTCTAACCGATATCATGATCAAACAATAAATACGTTCGATCAACTTAAAGCGACCCGGCTTTATTCGGGCTCAAAATTAATAAAAAATAGAATCACACATTAATTATTTGACAAATCAAACTTTCGGATGTGCCGATAAACGTTTTGCGTCCGGGAACGAATCATGACACCAACGGAAAAACATTATTGCCGATTTTTTAAAATGTTTTTTTGAACAGTTCCCATATTTTCGGATTATGTATGGGCGATCCGATCAACAACACCTTATTATTCTTGTCCAATAAAAATGTCCGATAAGGATCGGGAGGAAACTTATTCAGTTTGTGAAATTCGTCGCGATAGTCGTATATAATCGGATAATCGAGTTCCGAAAACCGTACTTCCCGCTCGAACTTTTTATAATTGTCCGAATGGATCACAAACAGAAACCCGACATCCGGATATACCGACCTGCATGTATCGATTTTTTCTTTCCATTGAGACAATCCCAATCGACAGCTCGTGCATCCGATCGAATCCACATATACGAGTATTTTACGCGATTTGTTCCATAAATCGGAACAAATCGTATCGCGTCCCATTATTTTAAAGGTAATCCCGTCCGGAACTTTAACTTCTTTTCCCATCCATTCCCGAACCACTTTTTCGGCTTCTTTTCGGGGAGAGTTACAGGAAAACATCAGTATCGCAATAACGGCCGTTAATGCAACGATTTGAAATTTCATAAGCAATATTTTATTGTCTTAAAATGTTCGATATTCCTACGGATTCGATTTGGCGGAATGAAGACTTTCCCTCAACTTTCGAGGCAGTCCGGCTGCCACCAAATCATACGAATGATCTGTCCATTCTTTAATAAGCGAATCGGATACCAATTCAAGCGACACCGTGTTCCAATGCATTTTATTCATATGGTAACCCGGTTTTACGGCCGAGTATTGTTCGCGCAACCGAACCGCTTTTTCGGGATCGCATTTGAGATTAACATTTCCTCCGGAAAGGTCAAGCAGCACAAAGATCTTCCCTCCCACCCTAAATACCAACGTATCTTCATCGAACGGAAAATCTTCTGCCGCGCCCGGCCTGCCGATACAATATTCCCGAAATTGCTCAATGTTCATTACCTCTCCGAATCCCGAGTATCCGACTTGAACCCTTAAACGGTCATTATTTCGGCTTCTTTCTTCGCCAAAATTTCGTCGACCTTTTTATAATATTTATCGGTCATTTTTTGAGCCGTTTCTTCGGCATCTTTTTCCATGTCTTCGGGCAAACCGTTTTTCTCCATTTTTTTTAATTCTTCAATCAATTCGCGACGAGCATTACGGATACTGATTTTGGCATTTTCGCCTTCCGATTTCACTTGTTTTACCAATGATTTGCGACGATCTTCGGTCAACGGGGGGATATTTAACCGAACGGTTTCACCGTTGTTCGATGGAGTCAACCCGATATTGGCGGCAAATATGGCTTTTTCGATGGCGTCGATCACCTTTTTTTCCCACGGTTGAATGATAATACTGCGAGCATCGGGTGTATTGATGCTGGCCACTTGTTGCAAAGGTGTTTGAGTCCCGTAATAATCGACAAAAATACCTTCGAGCATCGACGGATTCGCTTTACCGGCGCGAAGTTTTATCAATTCGGCCGATAAATGTTTCAATGCTTTTTCCATTTTCTCGACGGTATCGTCCAAAAACAGTTGAACATCTTCTTGATTCATAAATAAGTGGTTTAATCGGTTAAAAATGCAAAGCAAATTAACAAATAAGAATGCGGTTTTGCAAAAAAATATTATCCGTTTATCTTTGTTGCGACGATAAAGCACGTGTAACGTGTATGATTACCGTTTTTAATATTTCCGTAAACGTGCAAATGACAACGTTGTTTTTCACTTTTTGGATCAATCTTTGCGGAATCTTTTTGCATCCGTTGTATGTTTCCGTGGTCAACATGGATGTTAATGCTTCCGACAAACATATTGTGATGTCGGTAAAAATTTTTACCGACGATTTGGAAACGGTACTGCATAATAAATACGGTATTGAAGGTTGGATAGGCACACCGAACGAACACGGCGACGGACGACGATTGGTTCGGGAATACGTAAACGAACGATTCTCGATTACGGTAAACCGAAACGAAAAACTTGCGTTATCGACCGACAGCATCGCGATCGTCGAAGACGCGACATGGTTTTACATGAAGGGAATTTCGTCGCAACCGATTCGTTTTGTGGAAATAGACAATCGTTTATTGACCGATTTCTTTTCGAAACAAACCAATTTGGTCATCATCGGTACGGGAGGCGAAGAAAAAGGATATAAACTGGATAGAAAAAAACATAAAATTGAACTATCTTTATAGCGTTTTTTCATGTTAAACCTTTTCGCGGTAAATGAGGTCAAATAACACAATGGGGCGAATCGTAACCATACTTATATGCTTGTCGTTTTGTACGATCGGTCGAGCCACTCACAATCGTGCGGGGCAGATCTTATACAAACACATTTCGGGGTATACATATGAATTTACGCTTACCACATTTACCTATTCGCTCAGTGCGGCCAATGCTCAGCGGGGAACGTTGGAAATAAGCTGGGGCGATAATCAAGTTTCGCAGATACCGCGCACGAACATCGAAAAGCTTCCGGATAATTACGATAAAAATACCTACGTCGGACGCCACACGTTTCCGGGTTCCGGTATCTATACTATTGTAATGTCCGACCCAAACCGTAATCTCGGCGTGGAAAACATTCCCAATTCGGTGAATGTTGTTTTTTCCGTAAAAACCGTTTTTCGAATTGATCCGAATTTGGCGGCCAACAATGCTCCCGAACTCCTCACTTACCCCATCGACAAAGCGGCACTGGGACAAGTGTTTATACATAATCCGTCGGCATTCGACATTGACGGCGACAGTTTGTCGTACGAACTGACCACCTGCACGAGAGAAAACGGCGTGGATATCGAAAATTACACATTACCTCAAGCGTCGGAGTCGTTGGTGGTAAATGCCGTTACGGGAGATTTGATTTGGACGACTCCGGTGAAAGTCGGAATCTACAACATTGCCATGAAAATCAACGAATGGCGCAGAGGTATCAAGATCGGCAGCATCGCCCGCGACATGCAGATTGAGGTGATCGATTCGAAAAACAGGCCTCCCGTGCTGCCCGAACTCACTTCTCGTTGCGTGGAAGCGGGAACAAAAATCGATTTCACCGTAAAAGCCACCGATCCCGATAACGACAACATTATTTTGACGGCTACCGGCGGTCCTTTTCAAGTTACTACCAACAAAGCGACATTTACTTCGGTCAGCAACAATCCGGGATCTGCCGTTTCACGATTTACATGGCAAACGGATAACAATCATGTGCGAAAACAACCTTACATGGTTTTGGTGAAAGCCGAAGATCAAAATTCGGAAGTTAAATTGGTTTCGTTTGCCAATTTTAACATTACCGTGTTGGCTCCCAAAGTTGAAAACCTAACGGCAACCGCCGACAAAAAAATCATTAAGTTAAGTTGGGATCCCGCGGGAAGTTCCCATGCGGCCGGATACGAAATATATCGGAGCATCGGACCGAATCCCGTCGATCCCGATTCCTGCGCCGGAGGTATTCCGCCGGGATCGGGTTACGAATTGGTGGATAAGGTGCAAGGCCTCAATAACACGTTTTACAACGACAACAATATCGGAAAAGGACTCAGTCCCGGTATCGAATATTGTTATCGTATCGTGACCTATTTTTCGGACGGAGCCAAAAGTTTTCCTTCGGACGAAGCTTGTGCTGTATTGTTGGCCGGAACCCCTCCCATGATTCTTGCCGATGTGGAACCGATCAACGCAACAAACGGAGAGATCAAAGTTGCTTGGTTACGTAAACCGTTGGATGAAGTAATTGCGGGAAAGACAGGGCCCTTTGCGTATCGTTTGTTCTATTCTTTGGACATAAACGCAACCAATTGGACGGAGTTGTACAAAACAGAAGTTCCGAATACCGATTTAAAAGATACCGTGTTCGTGCATCAATTAATCGACACGAAAACCGTATATCCGTATTACTACCGTGTGGAATTGAGGGATATGGAATCGGGCGGCGAGGGCACGGTAATCGACGAGTACGAAACCGCATCGACGTTATATCCGATACTTCAACCTTCCGATAAATCCGTTATCATCACGTTCGGACGATATACCCCGTGGGTGAATACGGAATATACGATTTACCGTTGCCTCAAATCGGGCGCGGATATATGCGACCCCGATGTCCAAGTCGGCATTACCAACAGGGAAACTTACGCGGATACGGGACTTACCAATGGCAAAGAATATTGTTACCGCATACAAAGCAAAGGCTATCGGAATATCGGCGGCATTATTTACGATAACTTGAATCGATCGCATGTCGCATGCGTTACTCCTTACGATAATGTTCCGCCTTGTACGCCCGAACTCACGGGAACAAGCTTGTGCAATGAAAATCAAAATCGACTCGATTGGACGTACGATAAGAGTTGTATGAGCGACGTCGAAAAATACCGTATTTATTACTCGCCCGATCACGTTAAATCGTTCGAAAGAATCGACTCGGTCATGAGTCGCGATGTCTTGACATGGTCGCACAAAGGAACATTGGTCGGATGTTATTACGTAACGGCGGTTGATACGGCCGGGAATGCTTCTTCACCGAGCAATGTCGTATGCATGGACGAATGCGGCAATTACGAATTGCCCAACGTATTCACGCCCAACGGGGATAACATCAACGATATTTTCAAATCACACAACCCAGGCGGCGTAACGAAAGTGGACATGAGGATATTTAATCGTTGGGGCAAATTGGTGTTTAAAACTTCCGATCCCGATATCAATTGGGACGGACGCGACATCGACAGTAAACGATTTGCACCTTCGGGAGTATATTATTATACTTGCGATGTGTATGAAGAGCGGCTGACGGGTTCGCAAATCAAATCGTTGTCGGGATTCATTCATTTGTATTACGGCAAAGGAGCACAACCGTACAGTCCGCCGATAGAATAATTCAAAAATCGATCAATTAATGATTTAACGTAAAAACGTCCGTCATTGAGAGTCTTCTTTATCATATTATCCCTTACAGTCGTCCTTCCCGTAAACGGACAAAAACCGAATGAAGCGTATTTGCGGGCAAAGGCAGCCATGATGCAAAGGCAATACACGGATGCGGGACGGGAAATATTATCCGTTCCCGAAACCGAACGCACGGCAGCCATGTATTTGACGTTGGGTGAAAGTCTTTATTTATCGGGAAAATACAATGAAGCCGTTCGTTTTTTCGTAACGGCCGACAGCATAAAAAATTCTCCCGAAGCGGAATTGTATGCCGCACGCGCTTATGCCGTGATGTCGCAACCGGCAAAAGCCGTCGAATGGTTGCAAAAGTATACGGGACAACGCGATAAACTTTCCGAAAGCGAATTGCAACTCGATCCCGCTTTGGAAAAAGTGGAACACAGCAAAGAGTGGAAAACATTTTGGGATAAAGAACGTTACTCTGCCACCGAAAAAAAGGCCGCGGAAGCGTCGGTACTCATCAAACGAAAAAAATATACGGAAGCGCTTGCCATTCTCGACAACGAAATTGCAAACCGCTCGTCGGCCGATTTGTATGCCCTACGTGCCAAAGCATATGAAGCCATGGGCCTATACGAACCGGCATATGAAAATTATCGCACGGCAACGCAACTTCGTACCAACAAACCCGAATATTTTTCTGATGCGGCCCAAACGGCCGTTCGTCTCAAAAAATACGATGCCGCGATTGACGATATGAATCGAGCCGTTCGTCTTGATCCGTATCGATTGGATTTTTATCTGCAACGAGCCGGTGTTTTTCGTGCCGCCAAGCGTTATGACGAAGCCCGCAACGATCTCAATTTTTATTTCACATATCTTCCATCCGATGTCAAAGCGCTTTATCAAATGGGTGTGGCCGAAACGGAAGCGGGCAACACAACCGCGGGTATTGAATATTTCTCGATGTTGATCGATAAAGATAAAACCTCGCCCGATTATTTTTTGGCAAGAGCCAACGCTTATATCAAAGCGGGTAATTACGGCCCGGCGGACGAAGATCTGTCACAAGTGTTGGATCTCAATCCCGGTTTGTCCGATGCTTGGCTCAAAAAAGGTATCGTGTTGCATCAATTGAACGATTTCGAAAACGCTTGTTATTATTGGCGTAAAGCGCTCACGCTCGGAAATAAAGATGCGTCGGAGTATATTTATAAATATTGTATCAAATAAAAATCGGCCAATAAGAACACAAACCATATTAATGCCTTCTTCTTTATCCGTCCTTTCCCGAATAGTCTTTTAACCGACAATTAAATTAATCCCCATGAAAAAATATGCCATCGGAGCTGACATAGGAGGCTCGCACATTTCAACGGCGGCAATCGATTTAACCGATGCCTCGATTGTTCGTTCAAGTATTTGCCGTTCGGCCGTCAACGCGCAAGGTAATGCGGAAAGCATCCTGTCGTCGTGGACGGAAGCCGTCCGTACATCGATTATTTCCGTTGGTAAAGATTCGGTAAAAGGCGTCGGATTGGCCATGCCCGGCCCGTTCGATTATTCCGCCGGAATCAGTTTGATTAACGATACAAGCCAAAATAAATTTTTGTCGTTGTACCAAGTAAATATTAAAGAAGCTCTCGCGAAACGCTTGGAATTGGATGCCGCGAACATTCTGTTCAAAAACGACGCCGAGTGTTTTTTGCTCGGAGAAGTATTCGGCGGCGCGGCCAAAGGTTCAAAAAGATCCATTGGCGTGACATTGGGAACGGGCTTCGGCTCCGCATTCATGTTCGATGGTCGGTCGGAAGACGCCAATTTATGGTGCGCTCCGTTCCGCGGCGGAATTGCCGAAGATTCTATCTCCACACGTTGGTTCATTAACCGTTGGAAAGAATTGACGGGACAAACACCGGCGGGAGGTGTTAAAGAATTGGCGGATGCCGCCGCGAACAATCCGCAAGCAAAGGCCGTATTCGAAGAATTCGGCGAAACGTTGCGCGAATTTCTTATCCCGTTGACGGTAAAACATCGGGCGGACACGTTGGTTATCGGCGGAAATATTGCTCTTTCGTGGGATTTGTTCATTATGCCTTTGAAACGAGCACTTGCACAAACCTCTCCGTCAACCCGTGCGGTTCGAGCCGAATTGGGTGAAGAAGCCGCATTGGTGGGAAGCGCCGGGTTGCTGATTTAAACCGATGCACACAACTTCAGATTCTCACATATTTCGTATCATAATCATTAAAAATCAAAAGTATATATTATATAATCAATGAATAAAAGCATAGCAGTATTGTCGGGTGACGGAATAGGTCCGGAAGTGACCGAACAGGCATTAAAAGTAATAAAAGCCGTCGAACAAAAATTCAATTATCAATTTGTTTACACGCCGGCATTGATCGGCGCCGTCGCCATCGAACAAACCGGCAATCCTTACCCAGACGAAACCCACGATATTTGCATGCAATCGGACGCCGTGCTTTTTGGCGCCATCGGCGATCCCAAATACGATAATAATCCCAAAGCCGAAGTTCGACCCGAACAGGGACTGCTCGCCATGCGCAAAAAGTTGGGGTTGTATGCCAACATTCGCCCCATCACCGCATTCAAATCGTTGGTACATAAATCGCCACTTAAAACGGATTTGATCGAAAATGTCGATTTTATGGTTATTCGGGAACTTACGGGCGGTATTTATTTCGGCGAACCGCGCGGAAGAAGCGAAAACGGCCTCACGGCGTTTGATACTTGCACGTACACCCGTGACGAGGTGGAACGTATCGGTCGATTGGCTTTCGATTATGCCCGCAAACGTTCCAAAAGGCTCACTGCCGTGGATAAAGCCAATATATTGGCCACCTCGCGCCTTTGGAGAGAAAGCATCCAACTTTTGCATGCCGACTATCCGGATGTGGCACTCGAATTCATGTTTGTGGATAACGCAGCCATGCAGTTGGTTACTTGGCCGAAAAAATTTGATGTGGTGGTTACCGAAAACATGTTCGGCGACATCTTGACCGACGAAGCAAGCGTGATTACGGGATCGTTGGGATTGCTGCCGTCGGCATCGATCGGTGTTCATACCTCGGTATTCGAGCCGATACACGGGTCGTATCCGCAAGCTGCCGGTAAAAATATTGCCAATCCTTTGGGAACTGTTCTTTCGGCTGCTTTAATGTTCGAATATGCATTGGGTATGCCCGAAGCGGGACAATTGATTTGCCAAGCATGCGAAAAATCGATCGAACAGGGTATCGTTACGGCCGACATCGCTTCCGAAAAAGCTTATTCAACATCGGAAGTGGGTGATTGGATCGCA
This sequence comes from Bacteroidales bacterium, assembly GCA_031551455.1. Classification (GTDB taxonomy): domain Bacteria; phylum Bacteroidota; class Bacteroidia; order Bacteroidales; family UBA4181; genus JAIRLS01. The sequence continues at coordinate 11,105 of JAVBNP010000090.1, forward strand.
AAACAATTGCTTTAATAAACCTTTTATCGCTTTTTTTGTTTTTATGGCATACACTAAACATTAAGATTATGGCAAACATTACATTTAAAGGAAATAAAGTGCAAACGCAAGGCGTTCTGCCCAAAACGGGCTCAAAAGCCCCCGATTTTTCGTTAGTCAAAGCCGATCTTTCGGAAACATCGCTGAAAGATTATAAAGGGAAAAAGATCATATTGAATATTTTTCCGAGTATTGATACCGGCGTTTGCGCCGCTTCCGTTCGTCGATTCAATGCCGAAGCCGGAAAGCTGAACAATACGGTTGTTTTATGCATATCGCGCGATTTACCGTTTGCGGCGAGCCGTTTTTGCGGCGCCGAAGGTTTAAAGAACGTCATTACGGCATCCGAATTTCGTAACGACAGTTTCAGCTCGGCTTACGGAGTCTGCATGGTTGACGGACCTTTGTCGGGACTGCTGTCGCGTGCCGTGGTGGTCATTGATGAAAACGGTACGGTACGCTATACCGAACAGGTTCCGGAAATAACCCAGGAACCGGATTACGATAAAGCATTGGCAAGCGTTAAATAAACGATTAACCAAAAAATATTCGCAATCGTGTAACTTTTTTTGGTATTTTTCGTATAACTTAATTGTAAGATGTTTATCTTTGACGTTGATTAATTTTTAAAGTTTCCGATTATGGCGCTTCATAAAACCCCCGAAGAAATACGAGCAAGCATCAACAAGAAAAAAAAGCAAAAAAAATATAACCTTCCGGTTATAGGTCATTTTGCCGATCGCAGCGTTTTGTTTGATTCCATCATACAAGCCTACGAAGCGACGAATATTCATTATACGCTTATTTTCGAGGCTTGTATCGGTAAGATACACAAAGCGGGTAACGTGGTGTGGGAATACCAAAAAGGAAACCATTACATCAAATACAAAGCGTATTACATTAATGTTCAAGACAAATATACCCGTTTTTCATCATTTGGTTAAGATACAGTTTAGCATGGTTGTTAGACAAAACCCCGTCAAAAAAATTTTGACGGGGTTTTTATTATACAAATATCTCGGATATTTTACGATTTGAGAAACATTATAATCATTTTTATGTTGTTCATGGAATATTTTTGACGTTTAGCGTAATAGTTTCATATGATTAACTAAAAAGATTTACTTTTGTTGTCTTAATAAACAAATTACGACAGTACTTGGGTGTGACTGACGATAGCGGAGCTGTAACAAATATAAAGAATTTTAATTGTAATGTTATCAAAAATAATAAAAGACATCACAAGTAAAGTTTAAAAGTACGTAATGTGTATAATCTATTAATTGTGTTGAAGTTCGAAACCGAAAAAGTATATCCCGATGAAGTTTAAACTTATCATTTTGATGTGTTGTGTTTTTGCTTCGTGTAAAACATCAAAAAAAATCATTTACCTGCAAGATGTGGATGACGGTTCATCTGAAAAAATCGAAATCAACTCGGGTATCGTTATCCAGCCAAAAGATGTACTTTCGATTGTGGTTTCTTGTAAGAATCCTGAATTGGCAGTGGCTTTTAATCTTCCTTTATTGACGTATCAAGCGGGAAGTGAAACTATGAGCTATATGCAACAGTTATTGGGCTATACCGTGGATGAAGAAGGAAATATCGATTTTCCCATATTGGGAAAGTTAAAAGTATCCGGACTTAATCGCTTACAATTATCCGAAATGATTAAACAAAAGTTAATTAAGGAAAACATGATTAAAGATCCCGTGGTTACGACGAATTTCATGAATTTCAGAATTTCCGTTTTGGGAGAAGTACATGCGCCGGGTATCTATAAAATAGAGAATGACAAAATCACTATTTTGGAAGCTATCGGATTAGCTAAAGATCTGACTATATACGGTAAGCGGAGTAATATCCTCGTTCAACGCGAAATAAATGGTATCATTACCTTTCATCGAGTGGATTTACGTTCTGAAGAAATATATAATTCGCCAGTGTATTATTTACAACAAAATGATGTCATTTATGTTGAACCTAACAGAACCATGGCTGCAAGATCAAGAATTAACGAGAATAAATCGTTAGGCGTGTGGATATCATTGGCCTCACTGTTAACGAGTATGGCGGTGTTAATCTTTAAATAAGCAAACCGTCAAAAAATTATCGAATCATTTGTATATGGAAAACCAAATAATACCAAAAAACGAAGATTTTCAAATATTTGACTTATGGGCCAAATATAAGGGTTATTGGCCATGGTTTTTATTCTCCTTGATAGTTTGTGCCGGAATTGCTTTTTTACTTATAATTATAGTGCCGGAGAGTTTTAAGCGAAGCGCTTCCGTAATGATAAAAGAAGACAGTAACATAACGGATATCTCGGCAGCTTTTACCAGAAACATTAATCAATATCAATCTGTTACCAATGTAAACAATGAAATAGAGGCATTCAAATCGCCGCAATTGATGCGGGAAACGATCAATCGTTTAAATCTGACAACCAGTTATACCGTAAAGGATAGTTATACACCATTTAACGACAGGCTGAAAAGTATTGAATTATATGCCAAGTCTCCAATAGTTGCTCTGTTTCCGGATGCATCATACCAAGAATCTTTTTCTTTTTATGTGGAATTATTGCCCGATAATGTGATTATTCTCTCAAAATTCACTCAAGAAAACAGTGAAATCGAACAAAGCATAAATGCCAAACTTAACGATACTGTTTCCACACCCATAGGAAGGGTGATGATAGCCCCTACTCTTTCGTATTCATTGGGACAACATTTAATTCCCATTGAGGTCGGCAAAACCAATATTGATGATGTAGTGGAAAAATTCATGGAAAATTTATTCGTAACCATTTCAGGCAAAGAGAGTTCCGTTGTGGTTTTAGAATTAACGGATGCATCGGTGCAAAGAGCCGATGATATGTTAAGTGTTTTAATAGACGCTTACAATGAAAATTGGATTTCCTACAAGAATATGGTAGCAGTCAATACTTCACAATTTATCAACGAAAGACTCCCCCTCATTGAGCAGGAATTAAGGGAAATAGACGATAAGATGGAACAATATAAAACCCAAAACCTATTAACTGATGTACGTTCTGCAGCGTCGCTTTACATGAAAGAATCCAGTGAATATTCCGGAAAAATTTCGGAAATGCGAAATCAAATATCAATAGCAGGGTTTATCAAAGAGTATTTGAATGACACCAGTAAAACATCCGATCTGTTGCCAAGTAATACAGGTTTGAACAATCAAGCTATAGAGTCTCAAATTAAAGAATATAACACACTGTTATTGAAACGGGACGAATTAATGGCAAACAGCAGCGAAAAAAATCCGTTGGTTGTTGATATGAATAATTCCTTAAGTGCCATGAAACAGTCCGTCATCCGAACGGTCGACAATTTGATTATAACACTTAATTTACAATTAAAGGGACTGCAGGAACAGGAAACCAGAGCGACTAAAAATATTGCGTCCAATCCCGGGCAGGAAAAAAAATTACTATCTATAATACGTGAACAAAATACCAAGGAGTCTTTATATATCTATTTGTTGCAAAAACGTGAAGAAAATGACATGTCTTTGGCCTTGAATGCGACCAATACACGGATTATAAGTCCGCCATCGGGCAGCACTAAACCCGAAAAACCAAAAAAGATGTTGATATTTTTGATTGCTTTTGCCATGGGGATGGGTATGCCAACCGGGATCATTTGGATACGGAGCATGCTCGACACAACCATTCGCGAAAAAAGGGATTTGAACAACCTTTCTTTGCCGTTATTGGGAGTAGTTCCCTTGGCCGGTTTGAAGAATCGAAAAAACGGCTATTTATATGTCCGAGATAAAGGGAAAGATATTATCAATGAAACATTCCGGATCATTCGCACCAATATGGAGTTTATGTGCGCAAAAGACAAAAAAGTCACCCTGTTTACTTCTTTAGATATCGGTGCAGGAAAAACTTTCATGTCGTTGAATTTGGCCATGAGTTTTGCCCTTGCCGGGAAAAAAGTTGCATTGTTGGATTTGGACATGAGGACGGCAACATTAAGCAAATTGGTTACATTACCTGAAATCGGTATCAGCAACTATCTTAACGGAACAATAACCGACGAAAGTTGGATCATCGTAAAAGATTTTTTATATCCCGGTTTTGATTTGATTCCCACGGGTATTACCCCCTCGAATCCGACAGAATTGTTGTTGAGTGATAATTTGAAAAAAATCTTGGAGAAACTAAGAACAGAATATGATTATATTTTTATTGACAGTACGCCTGTCGATATGGTTGCAGATGCACATATAACGGGAAAATTTGCAGATTTTACCATATTGGTGGTTCGCGAAGGATTTACCGACCGTCGCACCTTGCCCGACATCGAAAATATTTACCGCAGCGGAAAATTCAAAAGCATGGCTCTTATTTTGAACGGTTCTGATCACCATCTGCCTTCGGGAAAATATTACGTATATAGTGACGAAATGTCGGGAAAAACGACAATGCTTCCAAACTCCTCGCCCCATCCACCAGTCGACAAATACCGTCTGTTGCCCATTCGTTCGAAGTCCGTAAAATAACATACTTAAAATAACAACACAGAAAGAAAAATTGTTAAAACAACCTACATCAACATCCCGGCGCGTAGCCATGAATACCAGCATACTATATGCCAGGATGGGGATCACGATGTTTATTTCGCTTTATACTACACGAATTATTTTGAATTCGTTGGGA
>JAVBNP010000124.1:0-11084 GCA_031551455.1 Bacteroidales bacterium
ACTTCGATTGGCATGCCGTATTACCCAAATTGGGACTTTTTGCAGGAAAAGAAAATGAAATTCCGTACGATTACGATGATGTCATCAAATTAATCGCCCCTCGAAATTGCTTGATTTACGCCCCGATGCGTGATCGTTTTGCCGATGCGGACGATATACGGCAATGTGTCGGAAAAGCAAAAACGGCTTGGAAAGACAAAAATACATTCGTATTTAAAAATCCCGACGATATATGCCGGTTTCAAAAAGACCAACAGGATGTTGTTTTGGAATGGCTCAACGGCATCACCGAAAAAACAAAATCATCGAAATAACGATATTATTCAAAATAAAAATCAAGACATGAAAGCTTATCCGTACATGATCATCATCGTTCTGTTGGCCGTATGTTGCCGGAACAACCCGCACAAAATCAACCCCGAACTGAAAAAGAAGATTACCGAAGATGCTCGCTTGCAAACCGTCTCGCAAAAGGCGGAAACACTAATCGGAACCGGATTGAACGCAGGCGACGGCTACGGCGAAGTGTGGATACGCGACTTGAATACCTTTATCGAACCGGCCTGCAAAGTAAGCGATGTCCCGACTATACGGGAAGCGCTGCTTACGTTTTTTAAATTTCAAGGGAAGGACGGCAACATTGTTGACGGATATATTCCCGTAAAAGACAAAACGGTACCTTACGATTTCATCTATTCCGACTTGGCGCCGCAATTTGCCGCTCACAAAAACACGGTGGAAACCGATCAAGAATCGTCATTGATACAGGCCATTACCAAATACATCCGAGCCACCGGTGACAAAGCTTTTCTTCGGGAACAAATCGACGGTCGGACGGTGGAACAGCGTATGAACGATGCATTGAAATATTTGCTTGACGAACGTTACGACAAACAATACGGATTGTTGTGGGGAGCTACTACCGTTGATTGGGGCGATATACAACCCGAACATGAATGGGGCGTCCGACTCGACAGCACATCGCACTTATGCATCGATATATACGATAATGCCATGTTCGTTATTGCGCTTAACAATTATGTCGGTTTGATTGATGATGCCGAAAAAAAGAAATATTGGACGGACGTTCGTACGAGCATTAAAAACAATGTTCGCAAACACCTGTGGGATGAGACAAAACAAAAATACATTCCGCACATTTACTTAAAGGATTCTCCTTTTCCGGCCGATTTCGACGAAAATGTCATTTATTATCACGGAGGTACTGCCGTTGCCGCGGAAGCCGGATTATTGGAAAAAGATGAAATTCTTGCTTCATATCAACAAATGCAAAAAAACGTAACGGCTGCCGGAGCGCAAACCATCGGACTGACTGTTTATCCGCCTTATCCGAACGGATTCTTTAAAAGCGCCTCCATGCGCGAATACAATTACCAAAACGGCGGCGACTGGACATGGTTCGGCGGTCGCATGGTGCAACAACTCATTGCCGCCGGGTTTTACGAAGAAGCGTATGAAGCTTTATCGCCCATGCTCGATCGAGTTATCAAACACGACGGTTTCTATGAATGGTGGACTCCCGACGGCCAACCCAAAGGTTCCGGGAAGTTTCGCGGTTCGGCGGGAGTATTATGGAAAGCCGTTCACATGTTGGACAACCTTTAAATCGCAAAATAATGTTGTCGCATATTTTTGCGACATACGTGAACATCGATAAACATAAAAATCATGAAAGCTTTGTTTCTTGCGGCATTGTTTACGCTGGGATTGGTATCATGCCGATCGACGCAACAAAATCAATCGGATACCTCATCATCCAACGGTAAAAATCCGGTAGTCGAAAACATCATGAATCGACGCAGCATTCGTTCTTATAAGCCGGAACAAATAAAAGACTCCGAATTAAACATCATTACGGAATGCGCCATCAATGCTCCGAGCGCATTAAACAAGCAATCGTGGGAAGTCCGCGTCATTCAAAAACCCGAACTCATTAAAGCCATCAATTCGGGTTTTGTCGAGTATGCCAAAAGTCAAAACATGCAAGGCAGCGCTTCCCGATCCCAAGAACCGGGATTCAGCGTATTCCACGGCGCACCCACTGTTATTGTGGTAGCGACTGACGGCAGTGTTTTCGGTCCCGTCGATTGCGGATTGTTGGGACAAAACATTCTGTTGGCAGCCGAGTCGATGAACATCGGTACGTGCGTGGTCGGCGGCGTTACAGGTTACCTCAATACTTCTGTGGCAAAAGAAACCGTTATTCCCAAACTAAAGCTATCGGAAGGGTTCACTCCTCTTTATACCATTGCCGTGGGATATAAAAACGAAACCCCAAAAGCCAAACCTCGCGACAAATCGAAAGTACAAATTATCAAATAGTCGCTTCGGATTTTTTTACAGTTCAAAACGATTTCCGAATTCGGGAATTGCCACGTTTTCGAATCCGTTCTCGATGAGTCTGTCACGGAATGATTCTTGTGCCTTTTTTTCGCCGTGTACCAAAAATACTTTCTTGACGGCTTCAGGATTTTGACAACCCAGAAAACGCAACAATTCTTTGTAGTCGGCATGTGCCGAATAAGAATCGATACGCCGTATATCGGCACGTACGTCGTGCATTATTCCGTATATCGAAATTTGACGGTCGCCCCGTAATATTTTTGCACCCAAAGTCGACGGAGCACAATAACCAACCGCCAAAACCGTATTCCGCGGATCGGATATGTTATGCGCCAAGTGATGCTTCACGCGTCCCGCTTCCATCATGCCCGATGCCGAGATAATAACGCAAGGTTTGTTAAACGCATTTAATCGTTTCGACTCTTCTTTTGATTGGGTATAATAAAGCTTATCAAAACCGAACGGATCGGGATCGCTCATCATATATTCCTTGATATCTTCGTTGAAACATTCGGGATGCAACCGAAATATATTCGTGGCCGAAACTGCCAACGGGCTGTCCACATACACATGAACATCGGGTAATAATCCTTTGCTTTTTAAACGATCGAAAGAATAAACAATTTCCTGACAACGGCCGATGGCAAACGAAGGTATGATCAATTTTCCTTTTTTCCGCACGCAAGTATCCACCATAACGTCAAGAAGTTCCTGCTCGGCATTGTTCATATCCGCATGTAAACGATCACCGTACGTGGATTCGCACAAAATATAATCGGCCTGCGGAAAAGGTCGGGGTGTACGCAATATTAATTTATCGTAGCGACCGACGTCTCCCGAAAAGCAAACAGTTGTATCCTTTCCATCCTCGTTAACGGTAAGATATATCGTCGCGCTTCCCAATACATGACCCGTATCGTAAAAACATACCCGAACGCCGGGACATAAGGTATATTGAAACTCGTACGGAATGGTAATAAATCGATCCATGCAAGCGACCGCATCGGCAACGGAATATAACGATTCCACGGGAGGCAATCCTTGGCGTGCACGTTTGCGATTAAAATCGCGCGTATCATTTTCCTGTATGTTCGCCGAGTCCGCAAGCATCAACGAACAAAGATCGCGCGTAGCTGATGTGCAGACAACACAACCCCGAAAACCGTGCTTATACATGTACGGAATCAAGCCCGAATGATCAATATGCGCGTGCGACAACACCAAATAGTTTATTTCGCCGGGGTTAAACCCCAATCTGCGGTTCATCTTATCCGTTTCCATGCCTTTTCCTTGATACATGCCGCAATCGAACAATATTTTTGTCCCGTCATTCAAGGTCAATAAATGTTTGCTTCCCGTTACTTCTTGTGCGGCTCCCAAAAATTGAATATTCATAATGAAATACGTTAAGTTGCTCTCTTTCGATTACTCGTTCAAAATGAAAGAGAAATTTTTAAATCTTCGAACCATAAACCCCGAAAGACACGTCGGAGTTTATCGTAAATTTCACAAAAATACCAACGTTGCTCCGTATCCGTACTCTTTGAAAGATGCATCCTGATAACGAAGTTTCGGATATTTTTGATCCAAGGTTCTGCGTATCTCGAGGCGCAATCGACCGTTGCCCACTCCATGTATGAATACGATGCGTTTTTGTCGATTACGGATCGCCCCCTCAAGCGCTATGTTGAAACGCCCCATTTGTATATCCAGCATTTCGCCGGGCGACAGTTCTTTCGGATAATCGATCAATTGTTCTATATGCAAATCTACTTCTTCCGATTTTTCGTTTTTCTTTTGGGCCGAGAATTTGGCTTTCGGGCCGTCTTGCCGTTTTTTTTGTTTCTCAAACTCGAACGAAGCTTTTCGGGCAATATCTTCGATTTCCGCCATGAGATATTCTTCCGATACGTTATAAATCAACGCCTTTTCGTTAAAATATTCATTCTCAATATAATTAACGGGATCCGATAAATAAAACTCATCGATGCGAAGCTCGTAACGCATGGGCTCTTGCGGCATAAATGCTCCTTTTTTGAAAAATAGACATTCCAAATGGATGCCGACGATATTTTTTAAATCTTCGGCAGATATTTCGGTCAAATGGATTGTTGTGTCATTTTCGAGCATTCCCGCCTGTATACCTCTATAAGTGCCCTCAGTCACCATTGCCGCCATGTACATAATATGATAACCGCAATCATTGATGAGGTAAACATCATAAAACACCTTTCCGTTCTTTTTCCGATTGATCACCCATCCCAACAGCAGATTGACGGTTGTGTCGATACTCAACTCTTCTTCGGTATCGGATAAATCGATGTAATCGGGAGCTTGGTTCCGGTCGGAGCGAGCCGGCGCTGCGGCAATATCCGACGATTGTTGCTTGACAGTGGTTGTAAACGGCGTCGATTCGTCTTGTGTTTCCTCTTTGAGCAATTGCGAGGGCGAAGCGGGAATTTCGAACCCGTCTTCGTTTTGCACATAAACCGTCTTATTGTCCGCTTTAGTGACAATTCCTCCTCCCACATCGTTTAAAAACTTAACCTTATCGCCTTTTTTAAATATCATTTCGGTTCTTTTGATTACTGCAAAATTAATCGGAAAAAACAGGGTGAAAAAAATATTTGCGATGATAATGAAAATATGACGATTAAAGTACCCCTGTTTCGTTACCCGAAAACAAAAAAAGTTAACCGGGAACGCTGCCGATTTCCAAATATCGATTACGAAAACATTAAATTATTCGGACGAAAACATATACGACAAATCATTCCGGTTTTTTATTTTTCAATCTGATTCATCGAACAGGCTATGTTCATTTCAAACATTGAATAAAGTTATTTCATGATCCTATCTACAACTGCATAATACAAATTATGCATATAAATACACATAATAAACATTATGCAATTATATATGCATAATTTACATTAATGCATTTATAAATACATATTATTAAAAATGCATATACCCGAATATGTATGTAACATTACATAATCTGCCAAAAAAGAATTATCTTTGTTCGATAAAACAACATCATGTTTTGATACCGTGACATGAAAAAAGCAGCAGTTATTACGGGGGACATAGTTCATTCGAGAGAAATAAACAAAAGATACCGAAATGAAGTTATTCGGACGCTGAAAAAGGTATATACGCTTTTAAACCATAAATTTTTTAATGATCAGGGAAATACGAATCTCGAATTTTTTCGCGGTGACAGTTTTCAAGCGCTTGTCGGTCGTCCGGAATATTCGCTTCGAATCAGCCTGCTTATTCGAGCTAAAATCAGAAGTTTAACTGCGGGAAATAAATCCGAAAAACGGACATCATCGCCGGTATCATCCATTTGGGATGCTCGTATTGCCATTGGTGTGGGTGAAACCGATTTTCGCTCGCGACGAATCGTCGAATCGGACGGAACCGCTTTTGTCCTTTCGGGAAAAACGTTGGACAAAATGAAAAACAAAGATGAACGTATTTGCGCGGAAACACTTGATCATAATTTTAACGATGAATTTCGGGTACAACTGTTGTTGGCCGACACCATCGTAAAACGTTGGACAATTGCGCAATCCGAAGCGGCGTATCTTTATTTGTCGGAACCGGATAAAACCCAAACCGAGTTGGCCGAATCGGCAGGAATCAGTCAATCGGCGTTGAGTCGACGAATCCGCTCGGGCAACATCGATTGCATTCAACTGCTGTGTCAACGCTTTGAAACGCTTATTTCAAAAATGCAATGATCGACTTGAATTTGTTGTGGCTGCTGCTGATCGCTCATGTCATCGCCGATTTCTTTTTGCAAACCAACCGGTTTGTTCGGGAACGAAAAGAAAAGAAAATACGATCATTTTCACTGTATTTTCATTCGTTTTTCGCCGGAGCATTGAGTTGGCTCACTTTTGTCGTTTACGGTATTTGCGATGCTTGGACGGTTCCCCTTGTCATATTTGTTTCGCATCTGCTGATCGACATCGGTAAAACATATTGTTCGAAAGACGGTGCAGGCCTTTTGCTTCTCGACCAATTGATACACATCTCGATCATCGTAATTTGCTGGCTGACTTATACCGGACAATGGGGCATATTCGAAAATCTATCGAGCGACTTTCTTTGTAAAGAAAACACGATATTAATCACTTTGGCCTATCTGTTAGTGACAAAACCCGTGGCAGTGGCAGTCGGGGCCGTTGTCCGACGGTGGGAAAATGCCATCAAACCAAGTCGGGAAGAATCGGCTGAAGGCTTGGAAAAAGCAGGCGCATGGATCGGGTATTTGGAACGTATTTTGATTCTTACTTTTATATTGATGTCGTACTTCGAAGGTATCGGTTTTCTGTTTGCCGCAAAATCGATTTTCCGTTTCGGCGAGTTAACCAAATCAAAAGAACGTGCATTAACCGAATATATTTTGATCGGCACATTATTGAGTTTTACGTTAGCCATCGGGATCGGCGTATTGTTACATATAATCATTCGCTGATGATCGATTTTATCAATAATTTGCAAATCAATAATTTTACCTATGATTTGCCCGACGAACGTGTTGCCAAATATCCATTGGCGGAACGCGATCAATCTAAATTGCTGGTTTATCGCAACGGCCGTATCTCGACGGATGTTTTCGTCAATTTACCCGATTATATCGGTACAAATGATCTGTTGGTATTCAATAATACCCGCGTCATTCGTGCCCGTATCGAAATGGAGAAAGAAACGGGAGCGCGCATTGAAGTTTTTTGCCTCGAGCCGCACAATCCGCCCGATTATCAATTGTCGTTTTCGCAACTTGCTTCCTGCCAATGGAAATGCATGATCGGAAATTTGAAAAAATGGAAATCAGGCGTGCTGAAAAAAACGGTAACATGCAACGGGTTACCGATAGAACTGCAAGCCGAGCGGATCGGTGGAACAGATCGTTACCAAATTGTTCGTTTCAAATGGACGGGCGCTACCGATTTCGGTACGCTGTTGGATGCATGCGGACACACTCCCATCCCACCCTACTTGAATCGACAAACGGAAGAAATCGACGAAACGCGTTATCAAACGGTTTATTCGAAACACAAAGGCTCGGTGGCAGCGCCTACGGCAGGATTGCACTTTACGCCGCGCGTGTTGAAACGATTATCGGATAAGGGTGCAATGTTAGATGAAATTACGTTACATGTCGGTGCAGGAACGTTTCGTCCCGTTCAACAAAATGATGTCCGACTCCACGAAATGCATGTCGAAATTTTCTCCATTCATATTGATGTTATCCAACATATTATTGCGAATAACGGCATATTGACAATTATAGGAACCACTTCGCTTAGAGCTTTGGAAAGCATTTATTGGCTTGGAGTCAAATTATTACATTTAAATATTGGACTTCAAAATCTTGAATTGCAACAATGGGAAGTTTATGACTTGCCCCAAGATATCAATATGCGGCAAGCATTATTAAAAGTTTGCGAAGTGATGGAAATAAGCAAACAAAATACCCTATATGCTTCCACAAAAATAATAATCGTACCGGGATATAAGTTCAGAGTTTGCCAACGACTAATTACCAATTTTCATCAACCGCAAAGTACCTTGCTGTTATTGGTCGGCGCATTTGTCGGCGATGCTTGGAAAGATATTTATCGGTACGCATTGGAGAACAATTTTCGTTTTCTGAGCTACGGCGACAGTTCCTTATTGGAATTGCCGAAATAACTTGCAGATATACGGGAATTTTTCCGTATCTTTTAACTATTTACTTGTTTCATGTGACACCGATGTAACTTTGCACGGCAATGGTTCATACGGAATGATGTGCGCCAAAACTTGAACCTCTGTCAACGATATACCGCTGACGGAAGAACTGCCGCCGGTGATCTCCGAATTGACCACGGGACATGAGTATATGGTTCCATCCAAAATCATGGCAAGCGACTTGTTTATGTTGTCGCGCGTCATTTTTGCCCATAAGGCATGATATTCAAGTTTCAGCTTTATGGAAAGATAACCGTGCCCGGTATATGCAACTTCCGGCGTAGCCGATTGTATCATCGAATTGTCGACGGGTTGCGGTATTTGCTTAACGGCAACATATTCATATACCAGGACAGCGCCTCTCGATTCGAATACATGCCACTTGAATCGCAAATCCTCGGGAAACATCTCGGCAATTTGGATGTGTCGGAATAGGATGCCGATACGCAACGTGTCGTACTTCGAACAAAGGATGATGCCGGGGTCGTTCGAACGAGCCTGTATGATGAATTCTTTCTTAAGATCAATTTCGGGATAATCGATTCTGCGTCCCGAAGCGTCTTCCAATGGGAACGTCTGCTTCAGCAACTCCACTCTGTTGGGAAGCACTGAGAGTTGATCGGCCAATTCGTCACAACCATAAGTTTCTTGTATCTGAAATTGTCCGCGACGATGAAAAAGTTCGGGATCAATCGAAGCCGAATCACACGATACATTTATTTGTAACGTATCCGATTGCCATACGATTTTCGGTTCGTGTCCGCAATATGATCGGACTCGTTGCGACAAAACGGTTGCGGCTTTTTCGCGTATTTGCGGATCGTTCGAATCAAAGGTAACGGAGACGACAAGTTCTTTCGGTTTCGGAGAACAGGCCGTTAAGGCGATAACCCATAAAATGAACATTTTTCTGATGAATCGAAATTTCATTTGTTTCGGATTGTTTTTTACGCAAAACCTATCGGGTTTTAAAAACCCGATAGGTTTTAATTGAGGTTTAACTTAATTACGGCTGATACAATTCATTCTTCTTGATCTTCCACCCATTTATATATTCTATCCGAACGACGGATTAATTGCGGCACGGGCATCGAAAATATTTCGCCTTTAACGGTTCGATCAACGGACTTTAAATCAACGCGTATTTCGAACACTTCGATTTCGACGACTCCGGTCGTGGGCCCGATGATCAAAATTTTATCGCCGACGGAAAGCGTTCCCGCCTGCATTTGAAATTCTCCAACTCCAAGCTTTGAAAAATAGTTGCTACACAGCGCGATATATTCTTTTCGTCGGGTTGCTTTCGAACCGGCAGCATCATTTAGTTCGCCGATGGTTTTTCCCAAATAGTAACCATCCCAAAAACCGCGATTGAAAATCGTTTGCAGTCGTTCGGTCCATTGCTTGACTTTTTCGGGTGTGTACGTTCCTTCGCAATAAGCGTTCAATGCCTCGCCGTAACATTCACCGACGATTTTCACGTATTCGGGCCCGCGCGCGCGTCCTTCGATTTTGAAAACCCGCACGCCGGCATCGATCATCTTATCGAGAAATCCGACAGTACACAAATCTTTGGGCGATAAAATATAAGGAGTATCAACGGCCAATTCACGGCCTGTTTCGTTGTCGGAAGCAGTGTAGGAACGGCGACATATTTGTACGCATCCGCCGCGATTGGCTGAACGGTTGTATTCGTGCAAACTTAGGTAACATTTGCCCGAAACGGACATGCACAAAGCGCCGTGACAGAACATTTCTATTTGTATCGGTTTTCCCGACGGACCGATGATGTTGTTCGTTTCGATAAATTTCCGGATTTCCGCAACTTTGTCTAAATCGAGTTCGCGGGCAAGTACCATCACGTCGCAATATTGCGCAAAAAAACGCACGGCTTCGCAATTGCTGATATTCAATTGGGTGGAAGCATGCACTTCGAGACCAATTTGGCGTGCGTACAGAATAACGGCAAGATCGGATGCAATAACGGCATCAACGCCGCAACGAAGAGCTGTATCGGCCGCTTCGTGCATGGCCGTCATATCGCTGTCATAGATAACGGTATTAAGCGTCAGATATGTTTTTACACCTTTTTGTCGGCAAGTGTCGACAATTTCAGCCAAATCATCAAGCGTGAAATTTACCGACGATTGCGAACGCATGTTCAAATTGCTTACACCAAAATAAACGGCATCGCAATCAGTTTGTAATGCGGCGGCCAATGATTCGCGAGAACCGACGGGTAACATCAATTCGAGGGAGCCCCTCCCTAACCCTCCCCCAAGTGGGGAGGTAACCCCGCTATTCCCGATATGGTGATAAGTCTCCATTTTATGATTTCTTTTCGATTGAGATAGTCGGCTCTTTGTCCGGTTCCTTAAAAAATTCTTCTTCCCGAGAAAAAATATTCGGAGGTGAAATATTAAATTTCAGATATTTAATGGAGAAACCTTTTGCCATAAACATCGTTTCGTAATAAGTCCGAACCGACAAGATGTCATCTTTATATCCCGAACCATACAAATCGTCGGTACATTCAAGTTCCGACAAATTATTTAATTTAATGACTTTACATGTGTAATCAAACAAACTTCGGCTGTCTGTTTTCAGGTGAATAATCCCGTCGGGTATCAAGATATTTTTGTATGAATCGAGAAAACGTGCGGACGTTAATCTTTTATTGGCACGACTTTGCTGCGGTTGCGGATCGGGAAAAGTAATCCAAATTTCCGAAACTTCGCCGGAAGCAAAACATGAGGTGATGAATTCGATGCGTGTTCGCAAAAACGCTACGTTTGTCAAATTATTCTGCAAAGCATCGGTAGCACCGACCCACATGCGCGAACCTTTAATGTCCACACCGACGAAATTCTTTTCGGGATATTTACGGGCCAATGCGACGGTATATTCTCCTTTGCCGCAACCTAATTCGAGTACGATCGGTCGGTTATTTTTGAAAATATCTTCCGCCCATC
>JAVBNP010000138.1:0-5186 GCA_031551455.1 Bacteroidales bacterium
GTATATTTGTAATATGTAATCGGTAATTCGTAACCGTAATTTTGGTAATTCAATTTGAAAATATTTTGCGTAGACACCGGTAACACGTTCGTTAAAATAGCCGTAGCGGACGAAGGAAAAATTGTTTCGGTTGTCGCATTTTCGCTTGAAGATGAGGAGAGCATATTGCAATATGCGGCAGCATTGCCCGTTGCCGATGCTTGTATTGTATCGAGCGTCAGCGTTTCCGATTCCGAATTGACAAAGATACTGTCCGAACGCGTTTCATATTTTGTGGAATTGACGGCCGAAACTCCGATACCGATACGTAACTTGTACGAAACCCCGGAAACATTGGGAAAAGATCGGCTGGCTGCCGTTGTGGGAGCATATGGCCTTTTCCCCGGAAAAAATGTTTTGGTGATGGATGCGGGAACGGCGTTAACCGTTGATTTTATCGATAATGAGGGAAATTATCGCGGGGGAAATATTTCTCCCGGTCTGCAAATTCGATACCGGGCTTTGCATGATTACACAAAAAGATTGCCTCTTGAGGATCAAAATAATGATTTTAAGATAATTGGAAATTCAACTTCATCGGCAATCATAGGAGGTGTACAAACCGGCATGATTTTCGAAATAGAAGGTTATATAGACTATTTCGCGGGCCAATATCCTGATTTGGTTACGATAATGACAGGCGGTGATGTGATTTTTTTTGTAAATAGAATCAAAAAATC
Organism: Bacteroidales bacterium; assembly: GCA_031551455.1. Taxonomy (GTDB): domain Bacteria; phylum Bacteroidota; class Bacteroidia; order Bacteroidales; family UBA4181; genus JAIRLS01. Next base: position 720 of record JAVBNP010000138.1, read on the forward strand.
TATTTTTGCGGAATCCGATTTGGTACTTATCGGATTGGAGAAAATAATCGAACATAACATAAATATTAAAAAAAGCAGTAAATGAAAATGCAATATCCGACAATGAATGTCCCGGAGCGTGGGATGCAATTCGGGTAAAGCGGGTAAACACACAAAAGAATTATAACCATGAAGAAAGTAGTTTGTAAATTTTTTGGAATAGCGGCAATCGGCTTATTATCGGTTGTTTCCGTATCGGCTCAACCGGGATCGGTTACGGGTACAAAGTACGGGAAGGGACAAGACAGTATTGATTGCATCAGAAATTTGTCATTATATCAACAGGATTTTCGTCACAACAATTATACCGCGGCCGTCGTTAACTGGCGTAAAGTTTTCAAAAACTGCCCGAAATCGTCCGTTAATTTAGCCACTCACGGAATCGTCATGTATCAATCTTTTATCTCCAAGGAATTGGATCAAGCAAAGAAAAATACTTTGGTGGATACGTTGATGATGATTTATGATGAAGGGATGAAGTTGCGTCCGCAAAACAAAGGAACTTATTTGGCAGCCAAGGCGCAAGACATGATGAAATATGCCGATACGCCGGAAAATCAAGTTAAAATCTTGAAAATTCTGGAAGAAAGCATGGCCTTCGAAAAAGAAAAAACTCCGGCCATTACTTATGCCAATTACATGAAAGTGACGATGGAGCAAAATGCCGCAGGTAAATTATCCGACGAAGAATTGTTTGAAAATTATACCAAGGTAAGCGATTATTTAACGGCAGCCATTCGGAAAACGCCCACCGAAGAATTGGCAAAGGCCCGCGACATGATTGATGATAGTTTTGCAAGAAGCGAAGCAGCCAATTGCGACAATCTGGTAAAAATATACGGAGCCAAATACGAGGCCAATAAAAACGATCTCGAATTCTTGCGTAAATTAACCCGTATATTGAACCGGAAAGATTGTACCGATTCGAAATTATTCGAACAGGCTTCCGAACAACAGTTTGCGTTGAATCCGACTTCCGATGCGGCATACAATATGGCCAAGTTGTTTTTTAAGAAAGAAAATTTCACAAAGGCCGTCGAGTATTTCGAAAGCGCCATCGAACATGAAACGGATCCGATCGAAAAAGCCAACTATTATTACCAATTGGGTAACATCATGTTGGCAAAATACAGTAAATACACCGATGCCAAAAAATGTGCTATCGAAGCGAGCAAATTGCGTCCCGATTGGGGAGCGCCGTACATATTGTTGGCCACCACTTATGCCAATGGTCCCAAATGCGGTGAGGACGATTTCGAAAAAGGTTATGTTTATTGGGTAGTGGTAGATAAATTACAAAAGGCTAAAGCGGTTGATCCCGATATTGCCGATCAAGCCAACAGCATGATTAGTCAATTTTCGAGATATTTTCCCAAAAAAGAAGAAGCATTTTTCCGTAATATTACCGAGGGAGCATCAATTAACGTCGGCTGTTGGATAGGCGAAAGCACCAAAGCTCGTTTCAATTAAAGAATACACCGATTGTTGCAAACCCTCAAGGCAAGTAGAGCTTTGGGGGTTTGTTGGTTGATAACAGACATTCTTTTTCATGAACGTATTACATAAAATTTTACCGGTGATTGTCTCATTGGCAGCGTTATACTCGTGTACCAATGATATGGAAATGGTCAATAAAATTATTGATCCGGAAGAAGATCCCGATTTGACGGCAACCAATATCGAGGTATTGTATTCCGATTCCGCACGATTACAGATGAAACTCATTGCTCCGCTCGTGAAACAATACGAATCGGTTAAGGAACCTCGTGAAGAGTTTCCCGAAGGCATACATGTTTGGTTTTACGAAAAAACGGGAGAGCTTAAAGCGGAAATAACCGCAAATTGGGCTAAAAACAATCAATTAACCAAAATTTGGGAGGCCAGAGACAATGTGGTGTTGATCAATTCCGACGGGGCAAAGTTGGAAACCGAGCAAATGTTTTGGGATCAACAAAAAGCGATTGTATATTCCGAAAAATTTACCAAATACACCTCAAAGACGGGAACGGTGGCAACCGGTAAAAACGGTATGCGGGCCAAACAGGATTTTTCGCAATGGCGGTTGCTCAGCGGAAATGCGACATTGGTTTTTGAAGACGAACCCGCAAAAGAAGAACAGGAAAAAGAATGAGTCATCTGTTAATCGTTATCATATCGTTGCTTTTCTCCGCTTTTTTTTCGGGGATGCAGTTTTCATTCCTGTCTTCCAACAAACTGCGATTGGAACTGAACCGTAAACAAGGCAAGTTTCCGTCCGAAATCGTTGATATTTTTGTGCGACATCCGGAAAAATACCTGTCCGCCATGCGGATTGGTTACGTTATTTCCTTGGTCGTTTTCGGCATTGCCGCGGCATTGTTGCTTGAGCCGATAATGAGTTCTTTCATGCCGGTCGAAGCGGTACTTTTGGTGCAAATTATTACCGCAGCCTTGTTTTTTTTCCTTGCGGCCGAGTTCTTACCCGGAATTTTATTTCGGATGAATCCCAATTTTACGTTGGATGCTTTTGCCGTCCCCGCGTTGATTTTTTACATCTTATTTTATCCGATAACGTTGCTCGTGAAAGGTATCGCCGATATCATGTTAAAGATGTTTACCAAAACCGATCCGCAAAAAACCAATCCCGAAGTTGTTTTCGGGAAAGCCTATCGGGACGATTTTAACAATGAAGCGCAAATCGTGACCAAAGAAGAACAGGACGCCGAACACGAAATAAAAATATTTCGGAATGCCCTCGATTTTTCTTCCGTCAAACTACGCGATTGCATGATACCCCGAACGGATATTGTTGCTATTGAGGAAAATGCGTCTATTGCGGAGTTGAAACAAAAATTTATCGATACGGGCGTCTCTAAAATTGTTGTTTATCACGAGGACATCGATAATATCATCGGTTACGTGCATTCCAAGGAATTATTCAAAAATCCGGTTTCCGTGTCGGCAATGTTGAATCAATTGACGTTTGTTCCCGAAACAATGTCGGGCAATCGAATGATGCAGCTTTTTATGCAAGAACGCCGCAGCATTGCCATTGTGGTGGACGAATACGGCGGAACGGCCGGATTACTTACATTGGAAGATCTGATCGAGGAAATTTTCGGCGATATCGAGGATGAACACGACAAAGATAATTTGGTGGAACGTCAAATTGCCGAAAACGAATATCTCCTTTCGGGAAGGCTCGAAATCGAATACATCAATGAAACATTTAAGCTGAACATTCCCGAGAAAGATGATTATGATACGTTGGCGGGATTCATTCTCTATCATCATTTAAATCTGCCGCTGGCCGGCGAAATGATTCGGATAGAACCTTACACATTCATTATCCGAAAAATATCGAATACGCGCATCGATTTGGTGCAAATGACGATCGATAAAAAATAAACCGAGTTCCGGAGAAAAAGCACATAAATCCATTACACTTATAATATATTGAATCGTAGTATGAAAGAATTTAAAAGACATTTGGTAACCACCGCTTTGCCTTACGCCAACGGCCCGGTACATATCGGTCACTTGGCGGGAGTGTATGTCCCGGCCGACATTTACGTGCGATACCTGCGCTTGCGCGGACGCGATGTCGTATTTATCGGCGGCAGCGACGAACACGGCGTTCCCATCACCATTAAGGCACGGCAGGAAGGCATTCCACCGCAGGAAATCGTCGATCGTTACCATAAGTTGATCAAAGATTCTTTCGAACGTTTCGGCATTTCGTTCGATATTTATTCCCGCACGACCTCTGAAATTCATCATCAAACGGCGTCCGAATTTTTCAGAACGTTGTACGACAACGGCAAATTCATCGAAAAGGAAACCGAACAATATTACGACGAGGAAGCGCATCAATTCCTCGCCGATCGTTACATTACCGGGACTTGTCCGCATTGCGGCAACGAACGGGCATACGGCGACCAATGCGAACAATGCGGTACTTCGCTCAACGCAACCGACCTCATCAACCCGCGATCGACATTAAGCGGTTCCACGCCCGTAATGAAACCTACCAAACATTGGTATCTGCCGCTCGAAGAATATGAACCGTTCTTGAAAGATTGGATTCTCGAAGGACATAAGGAATGGAAAACCAATGTGTACGGGCAATGTAAATCAGGGTTGGATATGGGTTTGCAGCCGCGTGCCGTTACCCGAGACTTGGATTGGGGTGTGCCCGTGCCCGTCGAAGGCTCCGAAGGAAAGGTATTGTACGTGTGGTTCGATGCGCCCATCGGATACATTTCCAACACCAAAGAATTGTTACCCGACACTTGGCAGGACTACTGGAAATCGGACGATTGCTGCATGGTGCATTTCATCGGCAAAGACAATATTGTGTTTCACTGCATCATTTTCCCCGCGATGCTCAAGGCAGAAGGTTCGTACATCTTGCCGCAAAATGTTCCGGCCAACGAATTTCTGAATCTC
>JAVBNP010000151.1:0-7544 GCA_031551455.1 Bacteroidales bacterium
ATTATTCAAGTGTTGGACAAAGTTTTGCGCACACTTGACTACAAGTTTTTGATACGTAATATTTCGTTTGAAGGAATGAATCGTATAGAAACGCTTGAATATCCTGTTGCTGCGCTTCGTGAAATGCTTTTAAACGCTCTTATACATCGCAATTATATGGGTGCACCTACGCAAATCCGTGTTTATGACAACAAAATGTTTGTTTGGAACGATGGCGGTTTGCCCGAAAGCATTACCCTGCAACAACTCAAACAATCCCATTCTTCACACCCTCGCAACCCGATACTTGCAGAGGCGTGTTTCCGTGGAGGGTTCATTGACTCGTGGGGTAGTGGTATTATGAAGATTATGGACTCTTGCAGAGCGGTAGGACTACCAGCCCCCGAAATGAACGAAAAGGAAGGTGGTTTTATTGTAACACTTTTCAAAGACAGATTTTCGGAAGAAGAATTACAGAAAATAGGACTTAATGCGCGGCAAATCAAGGCCGTGCTGTATGTGAGAGAGAAAGGAAAAATTACAAATAAAGAGTATCAGGATTTGAATAAATGTTCGAGAGCAACAGCAAATAGAGATTTAACAGAATTAGTACAACAAAATATCTTACTATTCAATGATATAGCGGGTGCAGGCGCAAATTATGAAATAAAGTAATTGCATCATAATTGCATCAATTGCATCATAATTGCCTCAAACGACTCATGCTTACAAAAAGTATAATCGGATAAAAGGGGTAACAATCGGGTTAAGCGGGCGAAAAATGATAGGTACAATCAAAAATACGATAGATAGATTTCCTTGGGGATTTGTTTTTACCACTTCCGATTTTCCGGCAGCAGCAGAAAATCCCAAGCAGGTAAACAAAATCCTTAATGCCTTTGTAACAGAAGGTGTTCTTCGTCGACTTTCCAAAGGACGTTTTTACAAACCGCAAATAACTAAGTTTGGGGAACTACCGCCCGACACTTATCAAGTGCTAAAAGACTTGATAGAAAAAGATGATAAAATAATAGGCTATCTCACAGGTTATACCGCATTCAATGACTTAGGTCTTACAACTCAAGTTCCCGCCGCACTGCAAATCGGTACAAGGAAAGAGAAAAAAGCCCTTGTACGCGATCACTATCGCATTAGTTTTATAAAACAAGAGAATACAATCACCAAAGACAATATCCCGTTACTACAATTGCTTGACTGTCTGCGTTTCTTTAAAACAATACCGGATACAATGCCTGACAATGCTTGCCAACGTTTATTGACATTATTACAACGGTTGTCGCCAGAGCAAATTGCAACAGCCAAACGCTTAGCGTTAAAATACAATCCAGCAACCATTGCCTTATTGGGAGCTATTCTTGAAACGCTTAATCCCGAAGAAAACACGATTGCTTTATTCAAAAAACTTAATCCAATAACTGTTTATAAACTCAACATTTCACTTAATGCGCTACCGACTCAAAAGAAGTGGAATATACGATGAAAAACCATATATTTGTAGTTGTTCATTGGATAGAAATCGAAAAAATCTAACTGTCAAATCTGTATCGTATTTGTACCATGAAATTATAATTTATTGGTATTCAGTAATGATTTCTTTAGAAGTGAAGTAATCTTTTCAATAAAGTAATATTTGAAAACCGTCGTAAGCATCATGTTTACGACGGTTTTTGTTTTTGAAAATTCGCCAACAACTTTCTTGTTTTTGCCCGTAAAAACAAGAAAGGCACTTATCTTTGTACTTGAAATTTAACCAAAAGATGACAGACATTATAAAGACAACTGTCAGTAACTACCCATTCGGTTTTGTATTTATACCGAGGATTTCCTTGATGCCGTGATTGATGTTGCCAGATAAAAAGAACCTTAATCTGTATTACACTTGCATTAAAAATTTATAAATTACTGACATTCAGCATTAGTAATTTTAAGAAGGAAATAGAGATAATAATGAATAGTAACACAAAATTATCCATTCGTTTTTTCGGCGACCGTGAAGTTCGGGCTGTTTGGGATGAGGAAAATTCTAAATGGTGGTTTTCTGTTTTGGATATTGTCGCTGTTCTTACCAATCAAGACGATTACACAAAAATACGGAACTATTGGAAATACCTCAAAGCCAAACTAAAAAAGAAAACAGTGAGTTGGTTAGTACCACTACCCAACTGAGACTTCTTGCAAGCGATGGCAAACGCTATCTGACTGATATGCTCGATTATAATGGGATTATTGCACTGGGCAAACAATTTCCGGGTAAAAAGGCAAACCGGTTTATAGAGTGGTTTACTTTCAGCGACGAAAGCATCGACGGAAAAAGTAAAACAAAGGCATACGCTCTGTTTGAAAGTTCTTTTATCGACAGTATAGAAGTGGGAACAGCCAAAGGCTTGCAGCAAATTCACGCTTATCTGTTCGGCGGGCTTTAAAATCCGGCAAAAGAACATTTCAAAAGGCGGTTTCCAATTTGCAGTATCTCACTTTCTCGGCAACACATTAAAGCAAATAGAACGAATGCCTGAAAATACATTCGACGAGATTGTTGATAAATATGTGGAAATTAACATTGCTCATCCATTCATGGAAGGCAACGGACGAAGCGCGCGAATTTGGTTAGACTTGATTTTCAAGAAACGCCTGAAAAGATGTGTAGATTGGAGCAAAATTGGCAAAAATGATTATCTAAATGCAATGGTAAAGAGTGCCGTAAATAGCACAGAACTAAAGAACTTGCTGAAAAATGTCCTTACAGATGAAATCAACAGCCGTGAAATGTTTATGAAAGGGATTGACTACTCTTATTTTTATGAGGAAAATGAATAACAAGTAAAAAAGGTTATCCGACAAAAATATGATGATAATCTTACCGATTATTACTTTACTTTCATCCTGTCAAATCCTTTTCCGTAAACACCCATTACGTTTCCCATCGAAATAAAAGCATCCGGATCGACTTCTTTGATGGAGCGGAAGACGTCGGTTACTTCATACTTACGTACGATAACCAAAATCATCTTGGTCGGTTTCTTGGTATACCATCCTTGTGCATCCACCAGAGTGAGTCCTCGTTTGACGTTCGCAAAAATGTGCGTGGCAACTTCTTCGTATTTGTCGGAAAATATAAATAGTTGATATGACTGCTTGGAACCCGCCAATACGAAATCGACCACGTAACTTGCAATTACCATGACGAAATATCCGTAAATCATTCGTTCCAATGATTTGAAAATGAATAATGAAGAAGAAATTACGATTACATCGACCATCATGATGACCCGTCCGGGGCTGATATTGCGTTGGCTGGTTACCATCATTGCGATCAAATCGGTTCCTCCGGCGCTGCCTCCTTGCGTAAAAACGATCCCGGTGCCGATACCCGACAATATGGCTCCAACAATGGTAGCCAATAAGGTGTCGCTGACCAACGGCGCCGGAAATATTTTTTGGAAAAGAGCGAGCAGTAACGAAAAAACAATAACGCCGTACACCGATCTTAAACCGAATTGCACGTTGACTATTTTCATGGCCACGAGAATCAATACCGCATTAACCAGTAAATAAGTGATACTCGGCGAAAATCCGGTGGCGAAATAGATGATGGCTGCAATACCGCTGACCCCTCCGCCCGTTACTTTGGCGGGAATTAAAAATGCGCCCCAACCGAAGGTGGTGCAAAGCAGACCGAAAGTGATAATTAAATGAGAACGCAGAATGTGCCCCATTTTCGAACTCTTTTTCATGCCGTAAAAGTGTTTGATTTTAACTGCAAAAGAAAAAAAGAAATTTTCATTACGCAATGATTTTACACGGAAAAAATAAAAAACCGGCTTCCGAAAAAGCCGGTTTTTCGATGTGACTCATAAGGAAATATTATCCTTTCTTTTCTTCTTTGGCTTTTCCCGGAATGGGAACCATGTATTTTGCCATATCCATGTTTTTCAATTCCAAGACGTCGGGCATTAGGTTTAAAGTCGATCCCGCCATTTCTTCCCAAGTAACTTGAAGGCCGGTATATGCGGACATACGTCCCATGACGGCCGTAAGTGTCGAAACTGCAGTTTCTTCGGCTTGGCTGATGGGCTTTTTGTCGCGAATATGGTTGACCCAACTTACATGTTCCAACACGTAAGGATTGTTTTGGGTGAATTCCGTTTTCTCCTTTTCGAAATCGTACGACCAAATAATGTTTCCGGCCAAATCGCGTATTTCCTGTTTGGAATTTGATCCGGTCCACGAACCTTTCGCTCCTTGAATAAATTCGGAAACGCTGTTGGTACAACCGTCTATTTGGCGACACATGCTGTGAAGATGAATACCGCCTTCGTATACGTAATCCACGTTGAACATATCATACTGATCACCCGTCAAGCGACGTTGACGTGCGCCGGAACCGAGTGCTTTAAGCGGTTTTTTGCCCGAGAACCAGTTGAAAACGTCGATATTATGAACGTGTTGTTCCACAATGTGGTCACCCGACAACCAACTCCAGTTTACCCAGTCGCGGATCATCCATTCCATGTCGGTCCATCCTTTTTGTTTGAGTTTGTACCAAAGCATGGATTGATTCCAATATACATTCCCGGATACGATTTCGCCGATTAATCCGCTTTGTACTTTTTTATATGCTTCAACATATGATCTTTCGTGATGACGTTGCGTACCGGTAATCACGCATAATCCTTGCGATAACGCTTTTTTTGATGTTGCGATGACCGACAAACCGCCGATGGGATCCACGCAAACCGGTTTTTCGATGAAACAATGTTTGCCCGCATCAACGGCTGCTTGGAAATGAATCGGACGGAAGTTGGGAGGAGTAGCAATAATTACCACGTCGACACCCGCGTTGATCACTTTTTGGTAGTTGTCAAATCCCGTGAAACACATGTTGTCGGGAATTTCTTGATTAAATTTTTCTTTGAGCGTTTTGCGACATCCGTCAATTCTGTCGGAGAATACATCGCCCAATGCTACGACCGATACGTTCGGCGCCGCGTTTAAAAAGTCTTCCGCAGCCCCGGTTCCGCGACCGCCGCAACCGATAATGCCCGCTTTCAACGGAGCACCGTCTTTGGCTTTTTCGGGTAATGATGCCGGCATTTTCCATTCGGCTTCGGGTTTTAACGGAACCAATGCAGGTTCTTTACCGCTGCCGCACGAAGTAAGCAACGTGCCTGCGCCTAATGTTCCCGCAGCTCCCACTAAAGCCGCGCTTGAGAGAAACTCTCTTCTGTTTAACGAATTCTTGCTCATGTTATTTTGATTTATCTGTTGGTTGGTTTATAAGGTTATTCTATGGTTTGATCAATGACGGATCGGGTTCGCAAATCACACGGAATCCGATTCCTTTGATGTCCGAATACCACCAAATACTTTTCGGTTGCTGCGGATCGGTTTTCAGCCATTCCTCCGTTTTAGTGCAGTAACGGGTAGCGGCACGAACATCGGCGGCATCGTCGGTATAATTTCCTCCGCGTATCACATGTTCCGTTCCTTCTTCTGGCCCTTTCGGATCGGTAACGGATGCGCCCGTTTTCGAATAAGCGTCGGGAGCGTACCAATCGGAACAATATTCGAGCACGTTACCCAGCATATTTTTCAATCCGAAAGGATTTTCTTTCACGCGTGACGGCTCCTGCGTTCTCATGCCGCTATTCAGTTTATAAATTACAAAACTGTTAATGACGGCCGTGTCGGGACCGAACATCTTGTTCCACCATCCACGATCGGAGTATTTTTTCGGACTGCCGCCGAAGAAATAAGGCATTTCGGTACCGCCGCGTGCAGCGTATTCCCATTCAGCTTCGGTGGGTAAACGATATTTCTTTCCCGTTATTTTTGACAACCATTTGCAATAAATTTCCGCCGAATAGTGAGTCATGGTGATGGCCGGTCTCATTCCTCCGCCCCATCCTTGATCGGGTGTTCCGAACGGCGGAGTCGGGCCGCTGATGGCATCCGGAGTTTCCGCATTCAGATTCCGTTCTTTGATGATGCTCGGAGCAATACGTCCTTCGGAAGCCGTTTCCATATGGAACGTCCAATATTCATCCCACGTAACTTCAACTTTTCCCATGAAAAACGGGCTTACCGTTACGTTACGAACGGGGCCTTCGTCATCGCGACGGAATTTTTCGTTGTCGGAACTTCCCATTTGAAATGTTCCGCCCGGTATGGCGATCATATCGAACGAAACGGCCGATCCGGGTATTTTTTCGGTGTAATTTTCAAACCGTTCCACGTTGGTCGGTTCGGTATATTTTTCTTTGTCTCCGTATGACGTCCTCGGAATAACATCCATTTTGGCATGTTTGTAATCGGGGTTGTAATGTCCTACGTCCAAATGACAACTGATGCATTGCAAATTGAGTTTTTTCTCGTTTTCCTCGTAATACAAATGCGCCGTCCCGCCTTCGTTTGATAAACCTTTGGGAAACAAGTTGACGTGGCAATCTTTGCACGATTCATTGTAAACGATCTTTACCGCGTATTCTAGCTGGCGTTTTTGTTCCCAGTTAAATTCGGCGCTGTCTTTGGTCCAATATGCCCACAAATCGTGTAATCCCGTACGCGCTTTTTCCTTGAAGTGGTGAAACGTCCCTTTCGGCGGCAAGTGGCAATCGATACAGTGAACGCGCACTCCCGATTCATTATTGTAGTGTGACGATAATTTCCAACTGTCGAAAACATGCGGATGGACGTGACAACTTTCGCAATATTCGTCCGTTCCGGCATAATGCATCGCTTTATTACCGAATATCATAACGATAATTCCTATAGCAGCGCCGATAAAAAAAATAAGCCGTGTTTTTTTCCGAGGTTTACCTGTTTTCGCAGACATTCTTACACTTTTGCGGATTAATTTTCGATAATATCGTCAATAAGTCGGGCATTTGCCAAGCCTTTCGATCAAAATTTCTCTTTCAAATTCCGATTGACGACGTTGAAATACAACTACTTTTTGTTTGGGTATAAAAAACGGCGATAAAGGTACAATTCTTTTAATAAAAAGTTAAAAAGAATTATCCTTTCTTATATGTTAAAAAATGTTAATAAGAATTGAAGAGAACCAAAATCGGTCGGCAAATCGAATAGGAGGTGTGTTTATAACTTATTGATCCGTGAAAACGGGTTCGGTAATTTGCGGGAAATATCCGGCTTCTTTGCTTTTTTGAAAAAGAGTGTCGACGGCAAGTCGTCCCTTTTCTCCCAAATCGACCGAAAATTCGTTTACGTACAAATTAATATGGCTACGGCATACATCCGGATCCGTTGCTTGGGCATACCGACCGACGAATTCCATCGGGGCTTCGGGATGCTGCAAAGCGTAACGGATTCCGTTGCTTAAAACGGCATTTAACTTCATTTTAACGTCGGGACTTAAATCGCGACGAACGGCAATGGCGCCCAACGGTAACGGTAATCCGGTCGTGTTTTGCCCAAATTTGCCCCTATACCATATTTTTTTAATCCCGTTTCGTTGAGTCGGGAACCCGGTGTGGGGGGTCAACAAACCGGCATCCGCGGAGCCGGAGAGTAACGCTTCTTCG
>JAVBNP010000074.1:0-49227 GCA_031551455.1 Bacteroidales bacterium
ACTTCGACGATCCCATCGGCGAAGTCGTTCGCGAGTGGGGCAGAGAATATCATGTGGTGGGTGTGGTTCGCGATTTTGTGTTGGAATCGCCGTACGATCCGATACGTCCCATGACCATCGGCGGACCGGCGGGATGGATCAATAACATGAACATCAAACTGAGCGCCGCGGGTAGCATGTCGGAAAATCTTAACCGGGTGGAGGCGATTTTCAGAAAATACAATCCGGGTCAGCCGTTCATGTATCAATTTGCGGACGAAGCGTATGCCCGTAAATTCGATCGGGAACAACGCATGGGGTCGATGATTACTTGGTTTGCGGCATTGGCCGTATTTATTTCCTGCTTGGGTTTGTTCGGTTTGTCGGCATATACGGCGGAAAGCCGCCGCAAGGAGATCGGTATTCGCAAGGTCATCGGCGCTTCGATTACGGACATTGTTTCATTGTTGTCCCGCGAGTTTTTGGTATTGGTATCGGTTTCGTTGGTCATCGGGATTCCCGTTGCTTGGTACGCAATGAGTCGATGGTTGGAAGGATATGCTTACCGCACGAATATCCCGTGGTATTTGTTTGCGATCATAGCCGGATTAACGATCGGAATAGCATTGATTACGGTGTGTTTCCAAGCAATCAAAGCGGCAACGGCCTATCCGGTTAAGAGCATTAAAACGGAATAAAAAAGACGCGTAAGAGCGTATAACATGTAAGACCGTAAAAAGTAAGATGTAAAAGATAATAGATAAAAGGTAAAAATTCTTACGGTCTTACTATCTTACGCGTCTTACGATCTTTTAATTTGGAAATTTATCTGGAGTAAGAACCTTAAATCAATATAATTATGTACTACAACAATTTAAAATTATTATTCCGCAATTTGCGCCGTAACGGATTGTATTCCGGTATCAATATCGTCGGATTGGCGATCAGTTTGGCTGCGTGTGTTTTTATTACCCTGTGGGTACGAGATGAATTAAGTTATGATCGGTTTCATAAAGATGCCGATAATATTTACATGACCGTTGCGCACTTTAAAAGCGAAGATTTAAATCTTTCCGCGGAAGTTTCGTCGGGATTGTTTGCTCCGACGGCAAAACAAGATTTCGCTTTGGTGGAAGATTATTGCCGACTACGCATTTGGGGAGCGGGTTATTTGAAATATAACGATGTCAAATCATCCCGTTTGTCTTGTTATTATGCCGATCCCAACTTTTTCGATTTTTTCAACTTTCCGATCGTGAAAGGAAATAAGGAAATGCCGTTCCAAAACCCGAATGATGTTGTTATCGATGAACGTTTGGCACGAGAGCTTTTCGGGGACGAGGATCCCATCGACAAAATAATAGCGCTTGATAACAGGCGGGAACTGCACGTAACGGCCGTCATGGAAGAAGTGCCTTCGAACACGTATTTGTCGAGAGTGAATTTAATCAGTTCTTATGCTCTTGACACGGCTTCGTATTACAACAAAATACTAAACACGTGGAACGGTTGCGAGTTTTTATCTTTCTTGAAACTGAAACCGGGAACGGAAGTCAAGAGTCTTGCGAAGCAAGTTACCGATAAACAAACAACGTTGCAGGGTATTCGCTCGTTTTCGCTTCAACCGTTGGTCAACATGCATCTTTACACGGTCGACGGAGAACCTGCGGGAATTAAAACCGTACGTCTGTTCCAATGGATCGCTTTGATTATTCTCGTGATCGCTTGCATCAACTACGTCAATTTAATTACGGCAAGGGCGTCCAAACGTCATCGCGAAATCGGGTTAAAGAAAATCATCGGTGCGCAAAAAACCGGGTTATTCATGCAGTTGATCGGCGAGGCGGTAATTTTGTTTGCAATCGCCGGCATTATCGCCGTTTTATTGAATATTACCTTGATGCCGGCATATAATCAATTATCGGGGAAAAATATCGTATTCGGTTTGTTTGACGGAAATATTTGGCTGACATATTTTATGATGTTGGTGGCCATCATCGGTATGGCGGGTATTTATCCGGCGTACTTGCTCGCTTCGTTCAAACCGACGAACATGCTGCGGAGCGTCAACGCGAAAAAGGGGACCGGGCTTTTTCGCAAAGTGTTGGTCGTAACGCAATTTGTTGCATCTGTTGCCTTGATTACGGGAACCGTTGCTCTTCAAGGACAAATGAAATACGTTCGCGAAAAAGATCAAGGATACGATAGGGAACAAGTATTCACGTGTTCGCTCGGTGCCATGAGAAGACATCTTAATGCCGTAAAAACCGAATTGCAACAAGAAACATCCATATCGGGAGTGACCGCCGCCGCCGCAAATATCATGGATCTGAGTTCCACCCACGGATTCGAGACATGGGAGGGAAAAACGGGCGAAGGAATGATGATGTATACCCAAGAAAGGGTCGACACATCGTATATACGGGTCATGCGACTTTCGTTGGTCGACGGTACCAACTTTACGACCACACCCGAAACGCAATACATATTGAACGAATCGGCGGTAAAGGCGATGGGATTGACCGACCCCGTGGGTAAATGGGTGAATAATACCGATCAAAAGATCGTGGGCGTGGTCAAAGATTTTCATTTTAAAAGCATGCACCAAAAAATCGAGCCTCTGGTACTGATTTATCAACCCCGTTATTTTGGATTATTGTATGTGCGTACCATGCCCGGTAAAGCTCAAGATGCTGTTGCGGCCGTGGAAAAGATATGGAAACAATATAATCCCGACTATACTTTTTCGTACGAGTTTTTGGATGATTCTTTCGATCGAATGTATAAATCGGATATTCGTTCGGGCCGATTGTTCGGCGTGTTCTCTCTCATTGCCGTTCTCATATCCTGCCTCGGACTTTTCGGCTTGGTGGTTTATACAGCCGAATTGAAGACGAAAGAAATCGGGATACGAAAAGTGCTCGGAGCAAGCACAACGGATATCATCGGATTACTCTCGGGCAATTTCTTGATACTGATCGGTATCGCCATATTGATCGCTTTTCCGTTGGCTTATTATTGGCTGGATAACATGTTGCAAAGTTTTGCTTATCGCATTTCGCTCGGGTGGCAGATGTTTGCCGTTGCGGGATCGATAACGATTGCGCTGACTTTGCTCACGGTAGGGTGGCAGGCAATTAAAGCGGCAACGGCCGATCCGGTGAAGAGTATTAAAACGGAATGAGGGAGGCCCCCTCCCCGGCCCTCCCCCCATGTGGGGGAGGGGGAGCTGTGCTAATCAAAGTAATATTAAAGTATATAATTATCTGATTTTTAAATAACAAAACTTTTTTAATCTTTCCCGCCCGATAAAAAGAACGATCTCCCTCCCCACATGAGGGAGGGTCGGGGTGGGGCTTTTAGAAGTAGAACCATGAATACATTAAAAATCTTTTTCAGAAGTATGAAACACCGCAAGGCGGTGACGTTGATTAACATTGCGGGTCTCGTTTTGGGGATTACCGGAGCGGTATTGATTTTTGAGTATGTTTTTTACGAACGCAGTTACGATGCATACCATAAGAATGCGGACAATGTTTATCGATTGGTTTATGATCGTTATCAAAGCGGATCTTTGATGTATAAAACCACGGGGGCTTTTTATGCGAGCGGCAACTGGTTGATGTCGAATTACTCCGAGGTGGAAGATTTTTTCATGTTAGAGCGGTATTACAACATCGAGGTATCTGTTAAAGGAGAGGAAAAGGCATTGGAGAACTTTTTCGAAGAAAAGGCTTATTACGTTTCGAATTCCGTTTTCCGCATTCTCGATCTGCCGTTGATTCTCGGTACGGACAGTTGTTTGGCGGCCCCCGGCACCGTGGCGATTTCCGAACGGGTGGCCAAAAAGCTTTTTAAGGATCAAAATCCGGTCGGAAAAATACTTACCGTGGATAATCGCGACAACTATGCGATCACCGGGGTTTATCGAGACATTCCGTCCAACTCGCACCTCAAAACGGATCTGCTCTTTTCTTTTGCTACCGTTTTGGCGCGGAGGCCGCATTTGCAGACCAGCTGGACGAGCGATTTTCGTTGTATGTATCTTCTGTTGCGGCCCGGTACGGATTACAAGAAATTGGAAAAAGAAGCTTTTCCGCGAATGATCCGTGAAAATTATGCCGAATTGTTGGCTCCGAAGTCCAGACGCGATGAATATCATCTGCAACCGATCAAGAGTATACATCTGCATTCGTCGATAGAGTATGAACACGAGCCTCCGGGAAACGGGAAAGGCGTTGATATTTTATTCGGTTTCGCGTTGTTCCTTTTGATCATTGCATGGATCAATTACGTGAATTTAATCACGGCGCGTTCGGTCGAACGGGCAAAGGAAGTCGGAGTGAAGAAGGTATGCGGCGCCGATCGGCCAACGTTGATTCGGCAATTCGTTTTCGAGTCAATTATTTTCAATCTGTTTTGTATTGTCTTGTCGGGTGCATTGATTTTTTTATGCATGCCTTTCTTTAAGCAATTGACGGGTATTGAACACTTCGGATCGATTATCGGAACAAAATTTCTGTTGTATTCCGGTTTGTTTATATTTTCCGGAATCGTTTTATCGAGCATCTATCCCGCATTCGTACTCTCGTCGTTTGCGCCGATCGAAGTGTTGAAAGGGAAATTCAGAAATTCCGCGCAGGGAATCGGACTTCGAAAAGCACTGATTACATTTCAACTTTTCATATCCGTTTCGCTGTTTATCGGGGCCGGCATCATCTATAAGCAGGTCGATTATCTGACGCAAAAGGATTTGGGCTATACCTATCAATCCGTGCTTGTCGTGAAAGCGCCCCGAACAAACGAACAACAATCCGAATATCAAGGCAAAATCGAATTATTGCGCGAAAATCTGCAACGAAATCCCAACGTGCTCGGCTTCACGTTTGTTTCCGATATACCGGGCGAAGAAATCGGTCGCTTTTTTGAAGGTTATAAAAAAGGATTGGACATAAAAAGCAGTGGTACCGGATGTTTTCGGACGGATGTTGATGCGGATTTCACGGATTTTTTCCGAATCAAACTGCTGGCGGGAAGAAGTTTCAACGAAGACGATAAAGTGTCGCAGACGAAAGTAATTTTCAGCAATAAAGCGGTAGCCAGATTCGGTTTCGACTCTCCCGAGGATGCCGTGGGCGGAAAGGTGATAGCGATTGATAAACGAGAATATGAGATCATCGGCGTGTTCGACGACGTCAACTATTATTCGGTGAAAGCGGAGACCGCACCGATCGTCTTTACCAATCGGGATTATGCAAAACAATACATGGCCGTTAAATATTCGGGTACTTCCGAACTGAAATCGATCATCGATCAAATAAAGCCGGAATACAAAAATATTTTTCCGAACAATGCTTTTGAATATGAGGTGCTCGAGGATAAAATTGCCGGTAACACGAAGACGGACCGTACATTTTCTTTGGTATTCGGCATTTTTTCGGCTTTGGCCGGCGTAATCAGCATTATCGGGATCATGGGTTTGGTGATCATCATCATCAATCAAAACATGAAAACGCTGGGTATCCGTCGGGTATTGGGCGCCGGTTTGCCCGATGTAAATTCGTACCTGTGGAAACATTTTTATCCTCAGTTGATTGTTGCCGTTTGTTTGGCGATTCCCGTGTCATATTATGTTTTCCAAAAACAAGTGCTCGAAAATTACGTTTATCGAATTTCCGTATCCCCGACTTATTTGATACTGCCGGTGATATTGATTGCCGCCGTTCTGGCGCTTGTTGTCGTTGCGTTTGCCCGGAAGGCATTTTCGGAAAACCTGACGCGGATATTGAAATCGGAGTAAAGCCCCCTCCCCGGCCCTCCCCCCATGTGGGGGAGGGTTGGGGTGCTAATCAAAGTAATATTGAAGTATATAATCATCGTATTTTTATAATAACATAAACCTTTTAATTTTTCCCGACCGGTGGGTAGAACGATCTCCCCTCTCCATTTGGGAGAGGGGTCGGGGGAGAGGCTCCATAAAACCATGAATGCATTGAAAATTTTTTTCAGAAGTATGAAACACCGCAAGGCGGTGACGTTGATTAATGTTGCGGGTCTCGTTTTGGGGATTACCGGAGCAGTGTTGATTTTCGAATATGTTTTTTACGAACGCAGTTACGATACATATCATAAGAATGCGGATAATGTTTACCGGTTATCTTACGATCGTTATCGCGGTGAAACGCTATTGTGGAAGACAGCCAATTCGTTTTACCCCACCGGAGGGTATTTGGAGTCGAATTTTGCCGAAGTGGAAGATTATTTCAATGTGTCGCGGTATTATAACATCGAAATATCCGTTAAAGAAGCGGAAAGCAGGCCGGAGAATTTTTTTGAAGAAAAGGCGTATTATGCTTCGAACTCCATTTTCCGTATTCTCGATCTGCCGTTAATCCTCGGTACGGACAGCTGTTTGTCGGCTCCCGGCACCGTGGCGATTTCCGAACGAATGGCCGAAAAACTGTTTAAAAATCAAGATCCGATCGGAAAAATAATTACCGTGGATAATCGCGATAACTATGCAATTACCGGGGTTTATCGGGATATCCCGTCCAACTCGCACATCAAATCGGATCTGCTCTTTTCTTTTGCTACCGTTTTGGGACGAAACCAGGGGTTGCGAACGAGTTGGACGAACGATTTTCTTCATACGTATCTTTTGTTGCGGCCCGGGACGGATTACAAAGAACTCGAGAAAAAAGCTTTCCCGCGAATGACCAATGAGAATTATGCCGAATTATTGGCGCCAAATTCGGAACGCGATGTGCATTATCTGCAGCCGATCAAGAGTATACATCTGTATTCGGCGATAGAGTTTGAACTCGACTCGCCGGGTAACGGGAAAGGAGTCGATATTTTATTCGGTTTTGCATTGTTTCTCTTGACCATCGCATGGATTAATTACGTGAATTTGATCACCGCGCGTTCGGTCGATCGGGCAAAGGAAGTCGGAGTAAAGAAGGTTTGCGGCGCCGATCGAAAAACATTGATTCGACAATTCGTTCTCGAAGCATTTTTTTTCAATCTGTTTTGCATTGTCCTGTCGGTCGCATTGATCATTTTATGCATCCCTTTCTTTAAGCAATTGACGGGTATTGCCGATCTCCGGTTGATTGTCGGAGCCGATTTTTTGAAATACGCGGCATTGTTCGTGTTTTCGGGAGTTTTATTGTCGAGCCTCTATCCCGCGTTTGTACTTTCATCCTTCCGGCCGTTCGATGTGTTGAAGGGGAACTTTAAAAGCTCGAATCGCGGAATCCTTCTCCGGAAAGGATTGATTACGTTTCAACTTTTCGTATCCGTTTCGCTGTTTATCGGCGCCGGAATCATCTATAAGCAGGTCGATTATCTGACGCAAAAGGATTTAGGCTATACCTACCAATCTACGCTTGTGGTGAAGGCACCCCGAACCAACGAGCAACAATCCGAATATCAAAGTAAAATCGGGCTGTTGCGCGAAAATCTGCAACGGAATCCCGATGTACGGAGCTTCACGTTTGTCTCCGATATCCCGGGGGAAGAGATCAGTCACTTTTTCGGAGGTTATAAAAAAGGATTGGACAAGAGCAATACCGCCTATTATTTCAGAACGGATATTGATCCCGACTTTTCGGATTTTTTCCGGATCAAACTGTTGGCGGGAAGAAATTTTAACGAAGACGATAAGGTGTCGCAGACGAAATTAATTGTCAACAATAAAGCGGTAGCCAGATTGGGCTTTGATTCTCCCGAGGAAGCCGTGGGCGGAACAGTGATGTCCGGTAATCGGGAATACGAGATCATCGGCGCGTTCGACGACATGAACTATTATTCGGTGAAAGCGGAGGCGGTACCGACCGTCTTTACCAATCGGGATTATGCGAAACAATACATGGCCGTCAAATATTCGGGTACTTCCGACCTGAAATCGATTGTCGATCAAATAAAGCCGGAATATAAAAGTATTTTTCCGAACAATGCTTTTGAATACGAGATGCTCGAGGATAAAATCGCAGGTGACACGAAGACGGATCGTACGTTTTCTTTGGTATTCGGTGTTTTTTCGGTATTGGCCGGCTTCATCAGCGTTATCGGAATCATGGGATTGGTGATCATCATCATCAATCAGAACATGAAATCGTTGGGCATCCGTCGGGTGTTGGGCGCCGGTTTGCCCGACGTAAATTCGTACCTTTGGAAACATTTTTATCCTCAGTTGATTGTTGCCGTTTGTTTGGCAGTTCCCGTGTCGTATTATGTTTTTCAAAAGCAAGTGCTCGAAAATTACGTTTATCGAATATCCGTATCTCCGACTTATTTGATATTGCCGGTGATATTTATTGCCGCCGTTCTGGCGCTTGTTGTTGTTGCGTTTGCCCGAAAAGCATTTTCGGAAAACTTGACACGGATATTGAAGTCGGAATGAAAAGAAAGCCCCCTCCCCGTCCCTCCCCCCATATGGGGGAGGGGGAGTTGTGCTAATCAAAACAATATTGAAGTATATAATCATCGGATTTTTATAATAACATAAACCGGTTAATTTTCCCCCCGACCGGTGGATAGAACGATCTCCCCCTCTCCATTTGGGAGAGGGGTCGGGGGAGAGGCTTTATAAAACCATGAATGCATTAAAAATCTTTTTCAGAAGCATGAAGCACCGCAAGGCGGTGACGTTGATCAATATTGCGGGCCTCGTTTTGGGGATTACCGGAGCGGTATTGATTTTCGAGTATGTTTTTTACGAACGCAGTTATGATTCTTTTCACCGAAATTCCGATAATTTATTTCGATTATCGCGCGATCGATACAGGGAGAACACATTGATGTACCAAACCGCATACGGTTTTTTCCCCACGGGAGGTTGGGTGAAATCGAATTATGCCGAAGTCGAGGATTATTTCATGATGTCGCAAAACTACAACATAGAAATTTCCGTTAAAGAGAATGCAAGCAAAGTTGAAAACTTTTTCGAGGAAAAAGCCTATTATGCATCGACTTCCATATTCGACAATCTCGATTTTATTTTGCTGCACGGTACCGATTCGTGTTTGAAAGATCCGTACACGGTGGCGATATCGGAACGAATGGCAGAAAAGCTTTTCGAAAGACGAAACGCAATGGGAGAAGTGATTACGATTAACGGTCAAGAAAATTTCACGGTAACGGGAGTTTACAAAAACATTCCTTCCAATTCGCACATCAAGACGGATATGTTTTTTTCGATGAGTACCGTATTGTCGACAAGGGACTTTTTGCGCAACGACTGGATTAACGGCTTATTTTATGTCTATTTCCGATTGCGGCCCGGAACCGATTATAAGGAGTTGGAAAGAAAAATATTCCCGCGAATGCTTCAAGAAAACTATGCGCAGAAATTGGCTCCGAATTCCGAGCGCGACGAATATCGGCTTCAGCCCATCAAAAGCATACATTTATTTTCGGCGCTGGAATATGAGCCGGAACCGCCCGGTAACGGTAAAAGTGTCAACATTTTGTTCGTTTTTTCATTGTTCTTGTTAATTCTCGCTTGGATCAATTATATCAATTTGGTTACCGCACGATCGGTTGAGCGGGCAAAAGAAGTGGGGGTGAAAAAAGTATGCGGCGGAACCCGAAAAACTTTGATCGGACAATTTATTTCGGAAGCATTGTTTTTTAATCTGTTGTGTATTGTGCTATCGATAATGCTTATTTTCTTGTTGATGCCGTTTTTCAAACAGTTAACCGGAATCGAACAAATCGGATCGATTATCGGAACCAAGTTCCTTTTGTATACATTCCTGTTTTTGCTGACGGGTGTGGCTTTTTCCGGTATTTATCCCGCCTTGGTGCTTTCCTCATTTAAACCTTTCGATGTGTTGAAGGGAAATTTCAAAAACTCGAAACGAGGTATTTTTCTTCGAAAAGGATTGATAACGTTTCAACTGTTTGTTTCCATCACTATGTTTATCGGTGCCGGAATTATTTACGGACAAGTTAAATTTCTTTTCGAAAAAGATTTGGGTTATTCGCACGATTCGGTACTTGTTATCAAAACACCGAGAACCGATGATAAACGAGCCGACTATCGGAGCAAGATAGAGGTGTTGGCGGATAAATTGCGAAGTAATCCCGACATTAAAGATTTTACGTTGCTTTCCGATATTCCCGGGCAAGAAATTAAAAATGTGATCAGTTTTTATAAAAAAGGAGAAGAATCCAATCAATGGAGCGCATATTTCAGGACGGATATTGATCCCGCTTTTATGGATTTTTTCCGAATTAAACTCTTGGCGGGCCGGAATTTTACCGAAGAAGACAAGTCGTCGCCGAATAAATTTATCGTGAATGTTAAAGCAGCGCAACGAATGGGTTGCAATTCGCCCGAAGAGGCCGTCGGAAAAATAGTCATCAACTTCAATCGTGAGCATGAAATCATCGGGGTAACGGAAGATGTTAATTATGCTTCGGTAAAAGTTGAAGCGGTGCCTACAATTTTTACGCTTCGCGACTTCGCGATACAATACATGACGGTCAAATATTCCGCAACGATAAATACCCGGTACGTCATTGACGATATACGGCGCGAATATAAGTCGGTATTTCCCGACAGTGCATTCGACTATGAAATACTTGAAGATAAAATTATCGGCGGCATGAAGTCGGATCGAACTTTTTCGACGGTGTTCGGTATTTTTTCGGTATTGGCCGGCATGATCAGCATTATCGGAATTTTGGGGTTGGTCATCATCATCATCAACCAAAATATAAAAGGATTGGGTGTTCGTCGGGTGTTGGGCGCCGGCCTGCACGACGTTAATGCCTACCTTTGGAAACATTTTTATCCTCAATTGATTGTTGCCGTTTGTTTAGCGGTTCCCGTATCGTATTATATTTTTCAAAAGCAGGTGCTTGAAAATTATGTTTATCGAATTTCCTTATCCCCGGGGTATTTGATACTGCCGGTGATATTGATTGCTGCCGTTTTGGCGTTTGTTGTCGTTGTGTTTGCCCGAAAAGCGTTTTCGGAAAATTTGACGCGAATATTGAAATCGGAGTAAAGCCCCCTCCCCGGCCCTCCCCCCATGTGGGGGAGGGTTGGGGAGCTAATCAAAGTAATATTAAAGTATATAATTATCGAATTTTTATAATAACATAAACCTTTTAATTTTTTCCCGACCGGTGGATAGAACGATCTCCCCTCTCCATTTGGGAGAGGGGTCGGGGGAGAGGCTCCATAAAATCATGAATACATTGAAAATCTTTTTCAGAAATCTGAAACACCGCAAGGCGGTGACGTTGATCAATATTGCAGGTCTCGTTTTGGGGATTACCGGAGCGGTATTGATTTTCGAGTATGTTTTTTATGAACGCAGCTACGATGCGCATTATAAGGATGCGGACGATGTTTATCGTTTGGTCTATCATCGTTATCGGGGAGAAACGTTGTTGTGGAAAACGGTAGGTACCTTTTATCCTTCCGGGGAATACTTGAAATCGAATTTCGCCGAAGTGGAAGATTATTTTCACATGGATTGGCGCGACAATATTGAAATAGCGGTGAAAGAAGAAGAAAATACGATGAAAAGCATTTTCGAAAAAAGGGCATATTTTGCTTCGGAAACGATTTTCGATCATTTTGATTTACCGATGACTCGCGGAACCGCCGATTGTTTGACGGAGCCGAATACGGCGGCAATATCCGAACGCATGGCGAAGAAACTTTTCAATGATCAAGATCCGATCGGAAAAACCATTGTCGTGAATAGTCGCGAGCGGTATGCGATAACGGGCGTTTATGAGAATTTTCCATCCAATTCGCACATCAAATCGGATATCCTTTTTTCCGATGCCACGCGTTTGGTTATGACGCCGAGTTTACGTACGAGCTGGGGTAACGATCATAACTTTACATACCTCCGATTGAAACCGGGGACGGATTACAAAGCGTTTGAAAAAAAGGCATTCCCGAAAATGGTCGACGATAATTATGCCGAACAGTTGAATAACAGGGGCGAGCGTGATGATTATTATATTCAACCGATCAAGAGTATACATTTGAATTCCGCGCTGGAAAGCGAACCCGAACTGCCGGGAAATAAAAAGGGCGTGGACGTGTTGTTCGGGTTTGCCGTATTTCTTTTGGTCATCGCATGGATCAATTACGTCAATCTGATCACGGCTCGATCGGTTGATCGGGCAAAAGAGGTCGGGGTAAAAAAAGTGTGCGGCGCCGGTCGTTCGACATTGATTCGACAGTTTATTTCGGAAGCGGTCTTCTTTAATTTGATCTGCGTTGCGTTATCCGTAGCGTTGGTCATTGTGCTGATGCCTTTTTTCAAACAGTTGACGGGCATCGAACATTTGGGATTGATCGTCGGAACCAAATTTTTATCGTATGCCGGGTTATTCATCTTGTCGGGAATCGCTTTGTCAAGCATCTATCCGGCATTTGTGCTTTCGTCATTTCGCCCGTTCGATGTACTGAAAGGGAAATTTAAAAGCAGCGGGCAAGGGATCGCGCTTCGAAAGGGGTTGATCACTTTTCAACTTTTTGTTTCCATATCGTTGTTCATAGGAACCGGGATCATTTATACACAGGTGGATTATTTGACACGGAAAGATCCGGGTTATTCATATCAATCCGTACTTGTTGTCCGTGCGCCCCGCACTACCGAAACGGGGGAGGCATACCGGAGTAAGATAGAGTTGTTGGCCGACCGGTTGCGACAAAAGCCGAACGTGAGGGATTTTACCTTTGTTTCCGATATTCCGGGGCAGGAGATCCTCAGTTGGTATTCTCTGTACGTGAAAGGTGATGATCCTTCGTCCGTGATCGGATTTTTCAGAACGGATGTCGATCTTGCTTTCTTTGACTTTTTCAAGATGAGAATGTTGGCGGGACGGACGTTTAATGAAGAAGATCGAGTGTCGCAAAACAAGCATATCCTTAATGAAAAAGGAATGCAACGACTCGGGTTTCAATCTCCCGAGGAAACCGTCGGCGCGATAGTGATGCGCGGAAAACAAGAGATGGAAATCATCGGCGTGGTTGAGGACGCCAATTATCGTTCGGTGAAAGTAGAGGCGGTGCCGACTGCTTTTACGCTTCGGAATGACGCAAAACAATATATGGCGGTGAAATATACCGGCACGGCGGATTTGAAATCAATTATATCCGATTTGGAATCCGAATATCGATCGATTTTTCCCGACAATGCGTTTGATTATGAAGTATTGGAAGATAAAATCGCTGCCGATACGAGAACCGATCATGTTTTTTCGCTTGTGTTCGGTATTTTTTCCGTTTTGGCTGGCGTGATCAGCGTTATCGGAATTATGGGTTTGGTGATCATTATCATCAACCAAAACATGAAAGAATTGGGCATTCGCCGGGTATTGGGCGCCCGATTGCCGGCGGTAAATTCGTTCTTGTGGAAACATTTTTATCCTCAGTTGATTGTTGCCGTTTGTTTGGCGATTCCCGTGTCGTATTACGTTTTTCAAAAACAGGTGCTTGAAGGTTACATTTATCGAATTTCGATTTCGCCGAATCAATTGATCTTACCGGTTATTTTCATTGCTTTGGTATTGGCGATTGTTATTGTTATTCTTGCTCGAAAAGCATTTTCGGAGAACCTGACGCGGATATTGAAGTCGGAATGAAAAAAGACCGTAAGACGTGTAAGATGGTAAGACCGTAAGACATGTAAGATCGTAAAAAAAGAAAAATAAAATTATTCAATGTTCATTATTCATTATTAATTATGATACGCTATTTTTTCACCATTGCCAAGCGCAGCCTTACAAGGCAAGGAATGTTCCCTTTGATTAATATTGCGGGGCTTTCCATCGGGTTGACGGTGGTATTGTTGATTTGCGCTTTTATTTTTAATGAGTATTCGTTCGATAAATCGTTTCGAAATCATCAGCGTATTTATCGGACCAATTCATATATGACAAAAATAATGGCCGGACACACATGGGGTATTATCTCCAATGCTTTTGCTCCCGCCGTGAGTGAGGAGATTCCCGAAGTGGAAGCCGCCGTGAGAACAGTGGTGCGGCCGACAATGGTGAAAGTCGGCGAAACCCCCTATAAAGTCGACAAGTTTTGTTGGGCCGAAGAAGATTTTTTCCGTTTGTTTGATACTCCTTTCGTCTATGGTTCGCCGGAAACGGTTTTTTCGCGGCCGAATACGGTTGCAATTGCCGAATCGGAAGCCAAAATTCTTTTTGGCGATAAAAACCCGGTTGGAGAAACCATCCGGGTCGATAATCGGGAACAAATGGAAGTGAGTGCCGTTTACAAGGATTTTCCGGATAATTCTTCTTTCGGCGACTATCAAATGATCGGACATTTTATGTCGTCACTTTTTTCCGAGAATCCCCACTGGGGTAACCTCTCGGTTGAGACTTTTTGTTTGTTGGCCCCCGGTGTGGATGTGTCTGATGTGGAAACCAACATGCAACAAATCGTTGTAAAAAGTATCGGGGAT
Source organism: Bacteroidales bacterium (assembly GCA_031551455.1). Classification (GTDB taxonomy): domain Bacteria; phylum Bacteroidota; class Bacteroidia; order Bacteroidales; family UBA4181; genus JAIRLS01. The sequence continues at coordinate 14,436 of JAVBNP010000074.1, forward strand.
GACGTTTTTCAAGTCAAATTGCAACGGTTGGACAGGATTCACTTGTATTCGAAGGATTACACGTATTCATTCACCGGTAATCCGGGAGATATCGGGAGAGTTAAAATGCTTTCGTTACTGGCTGTTATTATTCTGTTGGTAGCTTGTATCAACTATATGAATCTATCGACGGCCCGCGCACAAAAACGTTCCAAAGAAATAGGCATCAGTAAAACGCTTGGGGCAAAACGGAAGAATATTGTCCTGCGGTTGTACGCTGAAACGGGAATAGTGACATTTCTTGCATTCGTGTCGGCTTTTGTATCGGCTTGGCTGTTGTTACCCGTTTTCAACGGAATGTTGGGGCAGAATATTGGTTCCGGTGTTATTTTCAATACCGGGTTCTTATCGGGTATGTTGTTGGTTTATGCAGCAACAACCTTTATTGCCGCATCTTATCCGGCATTTTACTTATCGGGATTTGCTCCGTTGAAGGTTATTCGCCAATCGGGTTTTGTTAAGGGCGGCAGCCACGCCTTGATACGGAAAGGATTAACCGTTGTTCAGTTTGCGGTTGCGGTCATCCTCATTGCATGGGTAATTGTGATCCGTACCCAAGTGAATTATGTTTCCGATAAGAATATCGGCTACAATGTAGACCAAATATTGGGCATTCCCGTAAACACACCTTCCGGCAATTCGAACCTTGATGCTTTGAAAAATGATTATCTGGCGCAAAAATCGGTATTGTCGGCGGCTTTTTCTCAAGCATTCCCGATTCATCCGGGTAGTGAATATGTATTGTTTAAGACTTTGGCTGATTTTGACGAATCCGAAAAAACCGGTAAATTACCGGCCAACATAGTCATTTTTGCGGCCAATAGGGCAACTCCCGAAATTATTGATCTGCTTCAGCTGAAATTGATAGCGGGAACAACACTCCCCGAAAGGAGACCGGACGACACCGCTATCCATGTTGTGGTCAATCGTAAAACGGTAGAATTTCTGGAAACGACCCCGGAAGAAATCATCGGAAAAAAGCTGCCGGGCGGTTTTTATAACGGGCCGCCTGCATACGTCAGCGGAGTGGTCGAAGATTTCCATTTTAAAAATTTGCACGAACCAATCGGCCCTCACGGTTTCTATGATTACCCGAAAACCGGTTTGGGTTATTTGCTCCTAAAAATGAAAGCCGGCGATATGTCGCAACAACTCCGTACGTATGAAGATATTTTCAAGAAACATTTTCCCAATGATCTGTTCGAGCCTCAATTTCCCGATTTGTTGTTGGCAAAAGCTTACGAAGGCGACCGGCAAACCAATCGTATCGCGTTAATTTTTTCCGTATTGGCTATCTTGGTAGCCTGTATGGGTGTGTTCGGGTTGACGGCGTTCATGGCCGAACAACGTACCAAAGAAATCGGTATTCGTAAAGTGTTGGGTGCAAGCGTAGGTAATATCGTCCGTTTATTTACCGATAATTATGCCCGATTGTTGGCAGTTTCATTGATTATTGCCGTTCCGATCGCTTGGTGGGTCGGTAACGCGTATTTACAGGGCTTCGCTTATCGCATTTCGCTCGGTTGGTGGATATTTGCCGTTGCGGCGTTAATAACAATCTTGTTGACACTGCTTACCGTGTGCATTCAAGCCGTGAAAGCGGCAACGGCCGACCCGGTAAAGAGTATTAAAACGGAGTAAAAAGAAGACCGTAAGACGTGTAAGATGGTAAGACCGTAAAAAATGATAAAGAAGAAAGATAATTATTCAATGTTCATTATTCATTATTAATTATGATACGCTATTTTTTCACAATTGCCAAGCGCAGCCTCACAAAACAAGGGATGTTTCCTTTGATTAATATTGTGGGATTAACCGCCGGGTTGACGGTGGTATTGATCATTTGTGCGATGGTTTTCAACGAATATTCGTTCGATAAATCGTTCCGTGACGGAAGTCGTATTTATCGAGTAAATTCATACTTTACGAAAGCAAGGGCGGGAGAAACGCTCGGTATTTCTTCCGATGCCGTGGCACCCGCGGTGAGAGAGGAAATTCCGGAAGCGGAAGTTGCTGTAAGAACGTCTGCTGAAACCTCGGTTATAAAAGTCGGAGAAATTCCATTCAAGATCGACAAGATCTGTTGGGCCGACGAAGGTTTTTTTCGTTTGTTCGACAGACCTTTCGTTTACGGTTCGCCGGAAACGGCTCTTTCGCGACCCGGCACCGTAGCCGTCTCCGAATCGACGGCCGAAACTCTTTTCGGCGATAAAAATCCGCTCGGCGAGACCGTATTGATCAATAATACGCAACGAATGGAAGTAAGCGCCGTTTATAAAGATTTTCCTTCGAATTCTTCTCTCCGTGATTATCGAATGATCGGGTATCATAAATTCTCGGTACAAGAAAAACTTGATTGGAATAACGTGAACTACGAAACTTTTTGTCTGTTAACGCCGGGAGCGGATGCGTCCGCGGTGGAAGCGCGAATGCAGGAATTGCTCGAAAAGAATGTCGGATCCGATTGGTTTTATCAAATCAGATTACAACCTTTCGAAAGGATTCATTTATATTCGAAAGATAATCCGTACACGTACCTGCATACTCCGGGCGATATCGGAAAGGTTCGGATGTTTTCGTTGCTGGCATTGATCATTCTGTTGGTAGCATGCATCAACTACATGAATTTGTCGACGGCGCGGGCGCAGAAACGTTCCAAAGAAATAGGTATCAGCAAAACGCTCGGAGCCAAACGCAGCAATATTGTATGGCGATTGTATGCCGAAACGGGGATACTTACGTTGATTGCTTTTGTTTCGGCCTTCTTCTTAGCGTGTCTTTTATTACCCGTTTTTAACAATTTGTCGGGACAAGATATTCATGTCGGCCTTCTTTTCACTCCGGTATTTCTTGTCGGGGCGCTGTCGGTATACCTGTTCACGACATTGATTGCCGCTTCTTATCCGGCGTTGTATCTGTCCGGATTTGCTCCGTTAACCGTTATTCGCCGGTCGGCGTTTACCAAAGGTTCCGGTCATGCTTTGGTCAGAAAAGGCCTCACGGTGGTACAATTTTCCGTGGCAATCATTCTGATTGTTTGGGTTATGGTTATTCGTACGCAAGTAAATTACGTTTTCAATAAAGATCTCGGCTATCATGTAAACAATGTAATGGGAATTTCATTGACCGGTTTGCAACGTAATTTCGATTTTGATGCTTTGAAAAACGATCTTATGGCGCAAAGTTCGGTATCGGAAGCTGCTTTTTCATGGGGATTTCCGTTTTATGTCGGAGGGGGAAGCATATTATATAAGTCTTTGGCCGACATGAATCAATTAAATGCAGCCGACGCCACATCGGAAAATACCGCTATGTGTATGATGAATGCCGCAACATCCGATATTATCGATTTGTTTCAAATGAAGTTAATAGCGGGAACCGCTTTTCCCGAAAGCAAAAAAGGAGATTCCGTTACGTATGTGGTTCTGAATCGTAAGGCGGTGGAATTTATGGGAATATCGCCCGAAGAAGCCGTGGGGAAAAGAATGCCGATGAAACTCGGGAAGGCCCTCTATTATATCAGCGGAGTGGTTGAGAACTTTAATTATCTGAATCTGCACGATCCGATCGGTCCTTACGGTTTTTATTCCGCAAAGAGTACCGATGCAAACTATTTGTTGTTGAAAGTAAAAGACGGCAGCATGTCGCAACAATTGGCAGACTACGAGAAAATTTTCAAAAAACATTTTCCGAACGATTTCTTCGAAGCGCATTTTCCGAACTTGTTTATCGAAAAAGCCTATGAATCGGACCGCCAAACCAACCGCATGGTATTGTGCTTTTCCGTTTTGGCTGTTTTGGTAGCCTGCATGGGTGTATTCGGATTGACGGCGTTCATGGCCGAACAACGTACCAAAGAAATCGGCATTCGCAAAGTGTTGGGAGCAAATGTGGGAAATATCGTGAGTTTATTCACGAATAATTACGTGCAACTGTTGGCAATATCATTGGTTATTGCTCTCCCGATCGCTTGGTGGGTCGGCAATTCGTATTTACGGGGCTTTGCTTATCGCATCTCACTCGGTTGGTGGATATTTGCGGCAGCGGCATTGATAACGGTTGCATTGACATTGTTTACCGTGTGTCTTCAAGCCGTAAAAGCGGCAACGGCCGATCCGGTGAAAAGCATTAAGGTGGAATAAAAGAGAAGACCGTAAGCCGGTAAGACATGTAAGATCGTAAGAAAGATAAAAATCTTACGATCTTACGCGTCTTACAGTCTTTTCCGGTGTACGAAATCGAACGATCGTTGTATCGAAACCGAACACTTATGCTGAGATGTTATTGCGTAAAGTATTTGAACGCAGAAATGTACATTCCGGGCATGCGCTTTGATAATTTTAATTTGGTTGAAAAGCATTGCATGTACGGATCAAATATTTCAAGACGTAAAATGGAGCTTATCAAAGTAATATTGAAGTATATAATAATCGGATTTTTAGACAACAAAACTTTTTCTATTTTTCCCGATCGATAAAAAGACCGATCCCCCTCCCCCATGTGGAGGAGAAGTCGGGGTGGGGCTTTTGGAGGGGTTCTTAATCTTATAAACTATGATTTCTTTCTTTAAAATCTTTTTTCGCAATCTTCGCCGCGGCGGAGTTTATTCGGCAATCAATACCGGCGGTTTGGCCGTAGGCATGGCGGCGGCGATGCTCATTTTCGTTTGGATCCGTCACGAATGGTCGTACGATCGGTTTCACGCGAAAGAGAAGCAACTGTACAAGGTATGGCAACGCTTCACGTACGACGGCGATTTGCAGTGTAACGAATGGTTGCCTCAACCCGCGAGACTTGCGTTGAAGGAAAATTATCCCGAGATTGTCGCAACGGCGCGGATGGATGAAATAACCTTTTTGGTTACGGTCGGTGATGAAAAGTTAAGACTCTCGGTGGGATTCACTGATCCCGATTTTCTGACGATGTTCGATTTTCCGTTGCTTCGAGGGAGTAAAGAAACGGCATTGAATGATCCTAATTCGATCGTTCTTACCGAAAGCACGGCAAACCGTTTGTTCGGCAACGACGATCCCATCGGAAAACCGTTGTTGCTCAACAATAGGTATACATTGACCGTTTCCGGAATCCTAAAAGATTTGCCCGACAATACCGATTTTCGTTTCGAAACATTGGTGCCGATGACTTTTTGCAAAGCCATCGGTTGGTATGACGAGAGTTGGTACAACAGCTCGCCGGAAATTTATGCGGAACTTCTGCCGGGTGCAAATCCGGATGCGGTCAATCGATCCGTTCGCGACCTTATAAGGGAACATACCGAAGGAAAAGACGGGGGCGAAGTCTTTATATATCCGTTGAGTCGGCAACATTTGTATTCGGAATTCGAAAACGGCGTACCTTCCGGAGGATTGATCGACACGTTGCGCATATTCGGCTTGGCGGCGATAGCGATATTATTGATCGCCTGCATCAATTCCGTGAACTTGAGTACGGCCCGCAGCGAAAAAAGAGCCAAAGAAACGGGTATTCGCAAAACGTTGGGTTGTAAACGTCGATCATTGATCGGGCAATTTCTCGGAGAATCGATTCTTCAAGCATTGATTGCCGGTATTGCGGCGCTGATCATTGCCGCGTTGTTGTTGCCGCGATTCGCTGCGTTGACGGGAAAGCACTTGACATTGGGTTTGGGTAACGGTTGGTTTTGGCCGGCGTTTTTGGTATTTATTCTTTTCACCGGTCTGTTGTCCGGCATTTGGCCCGCTTTCCGGTTATCCGCTTTTCTTCCGGTAAAGGTGCTGAAAGGTATCTTCAAGAGCGAACAAACATTGACCGCTCCCCGCAGAATTTTGGTGATCGTGCAGTTTACCGTTGCCTGCTTTATGATTTTTGCCGTTTCCGTCATTTATAGGCAAATTCAATATGCACAGGACCGGCAAACCGGATACGATAAGGACCGGTTGATTTATCACATCCTCACCGGCAATCTGGGAAAAAATTACGAGTTGGTCAAACAGGAATTGTTGAATTCGGGAACCGCTGTATCCGTAACAAAGACGAACTTGTCCATGTCGTCGCAAAGTCGTGCCAATACCCAAGGTATTGAATGGAGAGGGAAAAATCCCAACGAAAAACCGGCTTTCGATCTTTATTTTGTTGATGCCGATTGGACGAAAACCGTCGGTACGACAATTATCGAGGGTCGGGATTTGGATGTTTATTCGTATCCGACCGATTCATCGGCCTTATTGTTGAACGAAACGGCCGTGCGACAGATGAATTTCGACCAACCTTTGGGTGAGATTGTTCATTGGAGGAATAAGGATTGGCGCGTGGTGGGCGTGGTCAAAGATTTTATTCTTCGGTCTCCTTATCAACCGATACGACCGGGGATTATCGGCGGGCCGGGAGGATGGTTCGAAGGCATGCATATCAAATTTAACGGGAAGAACACAACGGCCGAAAATTTGGCCGAAGCGGAACGCATTTTCAAAAAATACAATCCGGCGTATCCTTTCGAATATTCATTTGTCGACGAAGCATATGCCCGTAACTTTGAATCGGAACAACGAACGGGAGTTTTGATTACGTGGTTTGCGGGTTTGGCGATCCTGATTTCATGTATGGGAATATTTGCATTGGTTGCTTATATGGCCGAAGCGCGAAAAAAAGAAATAGGGATACGCAAGGTGCTCGGGGCTTCGGTGAAAGATGTTGTTTCGTTACTGTCGAAAGAATTTTTGATATTGGTGTTGATTTCGGTGATCATTGCTTCGCCCGCCGCGTGGTGGGCCATGAACAAGTGGTTGAGTCCGTATGCCTATCGCACCGATATACCGTGGTGGTTGTTTGTTGCGGTGGGATTGGTGAGCGTGTTTATCGCTTTGATAACCGTCAGTTGGCAAGCCGTGAAAGCGGCAACGGCCGATCCGGTGAAAAGTATTAAGGCGGAATGACAGCCCCCTCCCCGGCCCTCCCCCCAAGTACTTGCTTCGCTGCGTGAGATCGCTGCGCTAAGTTGGGGGAGGGTGCGGTGCTCATCAAGGCAATTTTGAAGTTTATAATGATTGGATTTTTAAATAACAAAAACTTTTTATCTTTCCCGACCGGTAAATAGAACGATCCCCCTCCCCCATGTGGGGAGGGTCGGGGTGGGGCTCTTGGAGGGATTCTAAAACGTAAAACTATGATTTCTTTTTTGAAAATTTTCTTCCGTAATCTTCGCCGCCGCCGCGGTTATTCGGTGATCAATGTCGGCGGTTTGGCCGTGGGTATGGCGGCGGCAATGATGATTTTTGTTTGGATACAACACGAGTGGTCGTACGATCGTTTCCATGCAAAAGAGAAGCAAATATACGGAGTTTGGAATCGCAGCGTGTTCGACGGGTCGTTGCAATGTTGGAATTGGACTCCGAGAATCATGGGGCCGACACTGAAAGAAGATTATCCCGAAATCGTTGCGATGACAAGGATGAGTGTAAGGGATTTTCTTTACGGTATGGGAGATAAAAAAATAAATATCTCCACGGGCTACACCGATCCCGATTTCCTGACGATGTTCGATTTCCCGTTGCTTCGGGGAAATAAGGAAACAGCCTTGAACGATCCCTATTCGGTAATTCTTACCGAAGCTACGGCCGAACGTTTGTTTGGCAACGATGATCCCATGGGGAAAACCGTATTGATTAATAATCAACATTCCGTGACCGTTACGGGAGTGATGAAAAATTTGCCCGGAAATACCATTTTTCGGTTTGAGGCCTTGGTTCCGGCTCCTTTCATGAAAGTAACGAATTGGTACGATGAAAATTGGTTGAATAATTCGTTGCTGACTTATGTGGAACTTCAACCAAACGCCCATCCGGAAAAAGTGAATCAAGCCATCCGAAATATTACGAAAGAGCATACCGATCATCGAGAACAAATCGAAGTTTTTCTGTATCCGTTGAATCGACAACATCTGTATGCCGAATTTGAGAACGGAATCCCGACGGGCGGCTTGATCGATACCTTGCGCATCTTTGCTTTGGTGGCGATATCGATATTGCTGATCGCCTGCATTAATTTCATGAATCTGAGCACGGCCCGGAGCGAGAAAAGAGCCAAGGAAACAGGTGTGCGAAAAGTTTTGGGAGGCAAACGATCGTCATTGATCGGACAATTTCTCGGCGAGTCGACGCTTACGGCCTTGATTGCCGGAGCGGCAGCTCTATTGCTGGTTGTGTTGATGTTGCCGGCTTACAACGACTTGATGGGGATATCGATGACCTTGGGATTGGATAACATTTGGTTTTGGTTGGCATTTGCGGGCTTTGTTTTTGTTACGGGTCTGTTGGCGGGCAGTTACCCCGCTTTCTATCTGTCGTCTTTTCTTCCCGTTAAGGTACTTAAAGGAATGTTCCGAAAAGAACATGCCTTGGTGTCGTCCCGCAAGGTTTTGGTGATCGTTCAGTTTACCGTCGCCTGTTTTTTGATCGTCGCCACATTGGTTATTCATCGTCAGATCCGGTATGCGCAAGACAGAGGAACGGGTTACGATAAGGAACAATTGATTTATTGTTCGCTCGGAGGAGACATTACCAAAAATTATGAATTGATCAAGCAAGATTTATTACATTCGGGTGCGGCGGTATCCGTAACCAAGACCTATTCGCCCATGACGGCAAATTTCGGGAATACGTGGAGTTTTGAATGGAAAGGCAAAAATCCCGAAGAAAAAGTAATGGTTAATCAGTTTCACGTGGATGCCGATTGGGCAAAAACCGTGGGTGTCACAATTATTGAAGGCAGAGATATCGATATATATACTTATCCGACGGATTCTTCGGCCATATTGCTGAATGAAACCTTGGTGAAATTAATGAACATAGATCATCCCGTGGGTGAAGTCGTCAAAGCGCAGAACCGGGATTGGCATGTGGTGGGTGTGATCAAGGATTTTATTCTCGACTCTCCCTACGAATCGGTCAGACCCATGTATGTCGGCGGTCCGGGCGGATGGTTTAGTACAGTGCATATCCGACTCAACGGTGCGAATAAGACTTCGGATAATCTGGCGCGAGCGGAAGATGTTTTTAAAAAGTATAATCCCGCTTATCCCTTCGAATATACGTTTGTCGACGAATCATATGCCCGCAAATTCGTCGAGGAGCAACGTACGGGAACTCTGGCTTCGTGGTTTGCCGTTTTGACGATTTTCATTTCCTGTCTCGGTTTGTTTGCGTTGGCGGCTTATATGGCCGAATCGCGGAAGAAAGAAATCGGTATCCGTAAAGTGCTCGGTGCGTCGGTGGGAGAAATCGTCTCGTTGTTGTCGAAAGAATTTTTGCTGTTGGTATTAATCTCCTTCATCATTGCCTCGCCGGCGGCATGGTGGGCCATGAACAAATGGTTGAATATATATACTTACCGCACCGACATCCCGTGGTGGGTGTTTGTTGCGGTGGGTTTAATGAGCGCGTTCGTCGCTTTGATGGCCGTGAGTTGGCAAGCCGTAAAAGCGGCAACAGCCGATCCGGTGAAGAGTATTAAGGAGGAATGAAAGCCCCCTCCCCGGCCCTCCCCCTAAATGTGGGAGGGTGCGGCGCTCATCAAGGCAATTTTGAAGTTTGTAATGATTGGATTTTTAAATAACAAAAACCTTATTATCTTTCCCGACCGGTAAATAGAACGATCCTCCCCACATGGGGGAGGGTCGGGGTGGGGTTTTTGGAGGGGCTCTATTATGATTTCTTTCTTAAAAATATTCTTTCGTAATCTTCGCCGCGGCGGAATTTATTCGATAGTTAACGTCGTTGGCTTGACGATGGGCATGGCAGCCGCGATGCTGATCTTTATTTGGATTCATCACGAATGGTCGTACGATCGTTTCCATGCGAAAGAGAAACAACTGTACAAGGTTTGGAATCGGGGATCATTTGACGGATCGTTGCGTTGTTGGGACTTAACCCCGAAAATCATGGGGCCGACATTGAAGGATAATTATCCCGAGATTGCGGCAACGGCGAGGATGAACGTGTACGAGTTGCTTTACGGTGCGGAAGATAAAAAAGTGAATGTGTCCACCGGATTCACCGACTCCGATTTTTTGACAATGTTCGATTTTTCGTTGCTTTCGGGCAATCCGGAAACAGCGTTGAACGATCCGTATTCGGTAATTCTTACCGAAAAAGCAGCCGTTCGTTTGTTCGGTAACGAGAATCCCGCGGGAAAGACGATCACAATCGACAATACATATTCCCTAACCGTTACCGGAGTGATGAAAGATTTGCCCGGAAACACCGCCTTTCAATTTGAAGCTTTGGCCCCCGTGGCTTTCATGAAAACGATGGGGCGATATTACGATGAAAATTGGAGTCGTAACTCCGCATTCACATACGTGGAACTTCGGCCCGGCGCCGATCTCGAGAAAGTTAATCAAGCTGTTCAGAATATTACTAAAGAACATACCGACCATCGCGAACAAACCGAAGTTTTCCTGTACCCGTTGAGCCATCAACATTTGTATTCCCGGTTCGAAAACGGGATACCGACGGGCGGATTAATCGATACGTTGCGCATCTTCGCTTTGATAGCGATATCGATATTGCTGATTGCCTGCATCAATTTTATGAATTTGAGTACGGCCCGCAGCGAGAAAAGAGCCAAAGAAACGGGTGTACGAAAAGTGTTGGGGAGCAAACGTTCGTCGTTAATCGGACAATTTCTCGGAGAATCGACGCTCACTGCTTTTATTGCCGGAGCGGCAGCTTTGCCGATCGTTACATTAATGTTGCCCGTTTTCAACACCTTGATGGGAAAATCAATGATATTAGCTTGGGATAATGTTTGGTTTTGGGCGGTATTTTTGGCTTTTATTCTCTTTACGGGTCTGTTGGCGGGTGGTTATCCCGCATTTTATCTGTCGTCCTTCCTTCCCGTCAAGGTACTCAAAGGCATATTCAAGAAAGAACATACTTTGGTGGCGCCCCGTAAGATATTGGTGATCGTGCAATTTGCCGTTGCCTGTTTCTTGATGGTCGATACCCTCACCATCCATCGTCAAGTACAATATGCCCAAAACAGAGAAGCGGGTTATGACAAGGATCAATTAATCTATTGTTTGCTCAAAGGCGATATGAGGAAAAATTACGAATTGATCAAACAAGAATTGTTGCATTCGAGTGCTGCCGTATCCGTAACAAAAACATTTTCGCCCATGACGGAAGGTTGGGGCGATACATGGGGAATAGAATGGCGGGGAAAGAATCCCGACGACAAAACGCTTGTCGACATATATTTCGCGGATGCGGATTGGACGAAAACCGTCGGCACAACCATCGTTGAAGGTCGGGATATCGACGCATATACTTATCCGACAGATTCTGCGGCCATGTTGCTGAACGAAACGGCGGTGAAATTGATGAATTTTGATCATCCCGTGGGAGAAATCATCAAAACTCAAGGCAGAGAATGGCATGTGGTAGGTGTGATCAAAGATTTCGTCTTTCGTTCCCCGTATCAATCCATGGCCCCTTTATTTGTCGGCGGACCCAAAGGTTTTTTGGGTTCGATGCATCTTCGTCTCAACGGGGCGAATAAAACTTCGGATAATTTGGCTCGGGCGGAAGCGGTGTTTAAGAAATATAATCCCGATTACCCTTTCGAATACACATTTGTTGATGAAGCATATGCCCGCAAATTTGCCGAAGAGCGGCGTATCGGCGCTTTTGTCTCGTGGTTTGCCGGCTTGACGATTTTCATTTCTTGTCTCGGCTTGTTTGCATTGGCGGCTTACATGGCCGAAGCGCGAAAAAAAGAGATAGGGATCCGCAAGGTGCTCGGTGCATCCGTAAAAGACGTTATCTCCCTGCTGTCGAAAGAGTTTTTGATTTTGGTGATTGTTTCCGTTGTTGTTGCTTCGCCCGCGGCATGGTGGGTAATGAATCAATGGCTAAGCTCTTACGCCTATCGTACCGACATACCGTGGTGGCTGTTTGTTGTCGTCGGGGCAATGAGCCTGTTCATCGCTTTGTTGACTGTTGGTTGGCAGGCGTTAAGGGCGGCAACAGCCGATTCGGTGAAGAGCCTCTCCCCCTAACCCCCTCTCCCAACTGGAGAGGGGAAGTGTGCTAATAAAAGCAACATTGGAGTTTGTAATGATTGGATTTTTATAATAACGATCCCCTTTTGGTTTTTTTCCGACCGATAAAAAGACCGTTCTCCCTCCCCATATGGGGGAGGGTTGGGGTGGGGCTTCCTACGGAAAATCATTATTCGGAGGATCGGCAACCAAATAACTGCTCTCTCCGTAAAAAGTTTGGCCGGATGAGGTGACGGCGCGTACTTCAATTTTATGCCTACCCGTCGGGATACCTTTTGCCGGAACGGACGCTCTCCAAATATGCGTACTCGGCACCGCTTCGCCCGGGCAACGAGTAGTGGGAATTGTCTCCCTTTGATACCAGCGATAGTACATATTTTGATATTCGGGATCAAGCATAACGGTGTGTTTCATCGGCTGCCACTCTCCGTCGTCGATGCGGAACTCCACTTTGTCATCTTTGTACCCCATGAAGAAGTTGACGGTAATGAACAAAGGCGTGTGTCGGTCTTTGATCACCACCTTGGGATTCATGATCCCCATTTGGTACGATGCGGGTTTGCCCGCCACTTTATAATCCAATTCATAACGAGTCTCGTTTACCCGAAGGTAAGCGTATCCTTGAGGGGTTCCGTCGGGCATCATTGATTCCGGAATCCCGTTTTCGTCTGTAAAGCCCGAATACCAACTACCGCAGGTTGTACCAACGATAAATTCATGCAACGGTTTGGGATTATTCCAACCATCTTTTTTATCGTAGTAAGCATGCGATTGCGTATGGTTATGAGCAGAAATCACCAAAACATTGTCGAACTTCGCAAGTTGTTCCAACAGGAAGGATCGAACATCATTTGCCAGATTCCACGGATCATTCAAAGGAACATGCATCATCAGGACGACGAGTTTGTTTTTATCGACCAATGCCAAATCGTTCCGAATAAATTTTCGTTGATCGTCGCGCAAACCCGACATTGATGCCCATCTTCTTTCATCGGGCCTTTCGGGATTGGGGAAATAAATATTGTCGATAACCAACATGTGCGCCTTTCCGTAATTAAACGAATAATCCGGCGGGCCGAAATATTTGATAAATGTTTCGTTCGAGAGAATATCCGTGTCGGCATCGTAATTCGTATCGTGGTTCCCGTTTACATAGTACCAAGGCACTCCGATTTTTCCGGTTACCTGTTTGATGGGACCCATCAAATCGAGGTCTTCGTCCGAAACGTCGCCCATGCTGACTCCGAATGCCACTCCTTTCGACTCTACCAATTCCGAAACGATTTTACGTTCATAGAATCCGAGCATGGTACGGTTACGCACTTGCGGATCGCCGAATATCAAAGCCGTAAAGTGGTCGGGTTCGGGAGAACGTACCAGCGCAAAATCGAGTGAACGCGGCAGCTTTCCCGTGGGAGTCACGCCCTTGAATTTGTAATGCTCGGGTGAACCGGTCGGTTTGTGGATGTAATAATAACGCGGAAGGTTATTTTCGTCCGTCGGGAAAGCATAACCGGAAGGCTTAATCACAAAAACCGTGTTTCCGTCTTCCACCGAAATCTCGTAGTAACCCTTACCGTCGGTCAGCACAATGTCGCTTCCGTTGGATACCGCAATCGAGGCAATTCCGACTTCGTTTCGATCTTTCTTCCCGTTTCCGTTCGTGTCCTCGTAAATATATCCTTTGGCGATTTCGCCGCCGAAAACCGTTGTTCCGATCAAACAAAACAATGCTGCAATAAATAACTTTTTCATTTTTGTTTTTATATTATTTCGATATGTTGCAAGATATCAAGGTTGTAATATTTTACTCATTTTCTTTCTCCTTTTTTACGATCTTGCATGTCTTACACGTCTTACGATCTTTCATTCCGCATAAATCATCTTTTTCGTCATTCCTCCGTCTGCCGTGAAATTTTGTCCCGTAATGAATCCCGCCTTTTCGCTTAACAGAAATACCGCCAATTCGGCAATATCTTCGGGTGTTCCGACTCTTCCGCAGGGATGTTGCGCGTGATCGGCCGACGTAAGTTTGTCGTAACGGTTAACCTCAATCCAACCCGGACTGATGCAGTTGACACGCGTTTTCGGTCCGAGACTTACGGCCAAGGCATGCGTCAGTGCCACAATGCCGCCTTTGGATGCTCCATATGCCTCGCCGTTCGGCTCCGACATCAATGCTCGCGTGGATGCAATGTTAACAATGGCGGAACCTTCGGTAAACAAATGTTTGCCGAACTTTGCCGTGTAAAAAACGCTACCGAGATTGACCGAAAGGATTCGGTTCCATGTTTCGACGGTCATTTCGTCGATTGATTCGAATCGGCCGATTCCGGCGTTGTTCACCAATCGATCGATTTTTCCGTATCGTTTTTCGATTTCGATCATTGCCCGAGTCACATCGTCCGCCGTTCCCACGTCGCAAACGGCGACATGCAGGTTCGGATTTGCCGTTTCGCGTTTCAGCGCGTCGAGATAATCCCGATTGATGTCCCACACCGTTACGATATCGCCTTCCGCAAGCAATTTTAAGGCAATCGCTTTACCGATTCCGTGCGCTCCGCCCGTGACGACGGAAATGTTTGTATTTTCGGTTTTCATGAGCGACAAAGATACGATTCAATAAAAATCATGAAATACGTAATTCGTTATTTAAACGAGTGAGGAACAAAAAGCAAAATCACATTCCCATTTTTCCTTCTATCTTCACCCCCAATTCCTCTTTATTAGAGACATTAAACTGTCCTTACAGGACACCGGATGCATGTGGCTTCATTTCTTTTCCCGGGGCGTTGCCATCGGGCGGAATTAAGCCGAGCCTCCGGTCCGATTACTAAAGTAACGTCAGCCTGAAAGGCTAATTTATTTCAGCCCGACGGCAACGCCTCGGGAAACTGAATAAACATAATATAATTAACGCGCTGAAAGCGCAGCTTAATAAAGATCATGATAGAACCTATTTTATTTTGAACGCGTCCCTAAATGCTCAATTGGCTACAAAACGGCATGTTTCCAAAAACGTTTCGCCGACGGAGGTAACGGCAACAACAAATTCCGCTTTGCCCGGTTGCACTCCTTTCAACGAAATTTCGGCGTTTTTGCTTTTGCCGATCGTTTTACCGTTTGCCGTTATGGTAACGGAAGTGATATGTTCCAACCCTTTACCTTGTAAAACAAGCTTTTTTTCTTTTCCGGTTAATGCCACATACAGAAAACCGATCTCGGCGTTGCCGTTCACCCGAACGCCTCCGTATTTTCCCTCGTCACTCGGTTTGTAATTCTTTCCCGTTATGGCCGTATTGAACCAAACGGGTTTGGATGTGTCCAGTCCCTCGCTTACGCCGCTGCTCGTGGGTACCACCTGTCGAATCAACCCGTTTTCGTCAAAATCGATTTTTTCCACGCACAACGAACGTTTAAGACCATCGCCGTTCAATCCCCGATGGTAAAAAACATACCATTCGCCTTCGAACTGTTCGATGGAACCTTGTATGTTGGTATTGCCTTCCAGTTCTTCCACCGTGATAATGGTTCCTCTGTACGTGTATTCTCCGAAAATGTCTTTGCTTGTAGCATACGACAGCCGTTTGGGAGTGCCGTTGTCCGCCGTGATGGGGCCGCAGTTTTCGGCATATACAAAATAATAGGTATCATCCCGTTTCCGCATGGATGGACCTTCGTAGAAATCTCTTATGTAAGGGCCGAGGTTTTTTCGGCTGCTTTCAACAATCACATTGTCGTCCGATAACCGCGCAATAACGGGATAATTTTCGGGAACGGGTTGTTGTGTGGGCGCGTACAGAATGTAACGGGACCCGTCATCATCCGTAAATATTTCTGCGGAAATACCGTCGATTTTTTGTTTCGATTGATCTCCGATAATCCATCGGAAATTCTTGAACGGGCCCATGGGACTATCGCTGTCCAGCACAAACATATAATTCTCCTTCGAGGGATCCCATTCAAAGAAACCGTACAAAAAGTATTTCCCGTTGTAAAAATGCCCGTCCGAATCCCACAAATATTTTCCCCGATACGGAACACCTTCATCGTACGAAGAAAAGCTGTATCCCCAACTTTCCCATCTCCGCAAATCGGGTGTCATCAGCGATATGTAATAAGGTGAACAATACCGACCGCTTGCAATATCCAACGAACCGTAGACGTACAGTTTTCCTCCGAAATTGTGGACTTCGCTGTCGGGAACATACATTTTCCAAGAATACGGCAATACGGGATTTTGCACCGGCCAACCCACCGTAATGTGGGCGTATTCCGATTGTTGATTCCCCGAAACGGCATAAATGATGCAATCGCCGTCTCCCGCGGCCGTTATTTCGTTTTCTTTGACGGCGGCGATTTTGGAGTCGGAAGATATGTATCGGGATCCTTTCGGGAATTCACGCACATCTCCTTTATTCAACATGTAAAAATGCTTGTCGTGTTGACGATCGGGTTCTGACGGGTTGCCGCCGAAACTTTCCGCTAACGGAAACAAAACCACGATAAAGATAATTTTGACAAATGTGTTAATCATAGCAAGAAATTTAAACGTTTTTTCTTATCGTGTCACCGGTTTCGACGATGTTTTCTCGACATACAGCGTAACGGGTCCCGGTAATCCGCTATCCCTCAATTCCGAATCTTTTGAAGGGCCGTTGATCGTCCATGTTTTACGGTCGGCTTCGGGTTGCCGTGCATCGTAGACAAGGCGGTTAAACCAGCTGCTTGTTACTTCGACGGTTAATGTATTCGAGCCTTTTTTGACGGCTTCGGTAAGGTCGAGTTTATAAGGCGGCGCCCAAAGCGTGCGGAGTTTTTTCCCGTTGAGCGAAACCACGGCGATCATTTCGACCCGGCCGAGATCGAGGGAGAATTTCATATCCGGGGATATTTCCGTTACATCGAGTGTTGTCGTGTACGTCACCGTACCCGAAAATGCCTTTGCCTCCGCCGAAATATCAAGGTCTTTCCATGCTTTCAATTCCGTAATGTTAAGCGAAGACGGTGCGCCCCATCCCGAAGGAAAAGACAATACCCACGGATTGTCAAGTGTCTTGGATGATATAGGCGTCGTAACTTCTTCCGTTACCGCAAATTTTTGATTTTCGATATTTTCCGTCGGCGTAAATACAAGGAAACAAGCGCCTGCCTGCGGCAGATCGAGTTTTACGGAAGTCCGGTTGCCGTTGCGTTCGACCGGTTTTGCCTTGATGATGCCCGTTACGGGATCCCAAAGTTGAACGTTGCCTCGGGCGCGGAAATTCAGCGTTCCGTTAAATCCTTTGCCTTTGGGAGCACAGACGAAATACCAGTCGGCGCCGTCGATTCTGCGATGCACCCATAATGCATCGCCTCCCGTCACATCGGGTTCCGTTTGCAATTGTTTTAAGGCCGCATCAAGCGTTGTGCCCGATATAACGGTCCCTTTGCCGACTTTACGCATTCCCTTCAAGGATGTCTTGCCCCATATTTTCTTCACGGCGTCGTCAAAGCGTTTTTGCGCGGCTTTTTCTCCCGTGAGCGTTACAATCCCATTCGGAGCGTTGCCGATAACGGTAGCACCTTCGTTAATGAGCGAATACAATTTTTCCAAAGTCTGCGGCAACATGCGTGGTGCATCGGGCATCCACAATACCCGGTAGGTGATGCCTTCGGGAGTAACCAACATGCCGTCGCGTACAGAAAGGCGGTTCAGCAACACGTCGGGATTACAGTAATCATATTTGAATCCTTCGGGGAAGGGATAATTCTGATCGGGCTTATGGTTTATTTCGTCCCCGAGGTACCAAAGCACATCCGACACGGGCTTTCCGCGTTCGAGCAAATAGCTGCATCGCGACAGGTATGCGTTGAATTCGGGAACGTGTTTCCACCATGTTTGTCCGCGCAGGAAAGGAGTGCCGATTCCCGAACCGAAAGATGTTCCGGGCGGCAGAAAAGGATTTTGGGGATTATGCGTGTACGTATGGAATACCAAGTGCGTCACTCCTTCGATGCTGTTGATATTGGCCACTTCCTTGAGCATATCCGGGTGCTCGTCCCATGTCAACTCAAAGGAAGTGAAGGCTTCTGCGGCCACGCGCGGTTTACCATACACACGGGCGGCGGACGCGGTCGGCTTGATCGGTTTGAAGTTCGACGAACCGACGAATCCCGTTGAAAACGGTTGCCAGAATTCGCACATCGGCACATCGGCGTATTTATGATATTCAAGGATATCGGCGGGGAAAATATCACCTGCCGCTGTTTCGTAAGTAATTGATAATCCGTTCTTTTTAGCCAATTCCGCCATGCGTCCGAAAAATTTGTCGGCAAAAAGATCGCCGATGGTGGTGCGCCAGTCATGCAGGAAGCGTTTGGTCGTTTCGGGATCGTTCATCACATAACCGAATACGGCAGGTAACCATTTGCGAAGCGGATAATCGGCAACCCGAAGAAACTCTTCCTCCATGTCGCCGGTCCAAGTTTGCGTTTTACATTCCCAGCTGTCCAAAAGCATCCCGTTGAGTAATCCGCCTGCAAGCGGGCCGTTGTTTCCCGAAAGGCGTCCGATATAACCGGCAAACTGCGCGTCGGGACCCGTTTCGGACAGTTTGTTGCATTCCCATCCCGTGCCTTCGGGCGGAGCAGGGCCGTTACGCATACCGGTATTTACGTGGCCGATACGCAACACCGTCCATTTACCGGAGGGAGCTACCCAGTTTAACCGTCCTTGTTTGTCCATCTTGTCGGAGATATCCAGAACCCGGTTGAAATCGATATAAGCCGACGCGGATTGTTTGGGATGTTCCCCGTTGCGCTCGATGCTGCGCAATGTCCATCCCGCTTCGGATTCCCAGTTGTTCTGGCGGGCCGCGGAAAACAGCCGGAGCGACCTGAGTTCGATGTCGTGTTGATTGACAATTGAAATCCTGTATTTGGAAACATTCGAAATTTCGGAACAGGCCAAGGATATGGGGCGGTCATCTTGCCAACTGGCTTGGGGCAGATCAGTGTGCAAAATATCTTTGATTTTTCCGTCGGGCATTACGGCCTGTATGGTCACCGTAACACCGGGTTCGTAACACCAATTATGGCTCATGCCGTTGATGGAAGGAAATTCGACCGTGCGAAGAAGTACGGGCCCGGCAAAAGAAACTTCCACCCAATACGGATTTGTTTTTGTTGTCGAAGAGAGTCGTAACGGCTCTTTTAAACTACCCGACAGACATTCTTCCCAAGCCGATTCCTTATTGCTTGCAATGGATTGAGGTTTTAAAGGTTCACCGGTATCGCCGGCCGGAGTGGGGAAGGCAAGAACCGTTATGTCTTTATAGTCATACCGATCTTCATCACTCGGATGCGGAGCGGCCAAGTCCGTCAAAACACGGGAACCGCCTTCGATATCGGTACGGCTCCAAGCAAGGTGACGCATGGCATTGGACGGTTTAATCCATGGCCCGCCGGACATGGCCCATCCGGGACAATTCTGCATGGTGAAGCGTAATCCCAACCGTCGGCATTCCTGTGCGGTATGCTTCACGGCATTATCCCACGACGGGCTGAGACAGGCAATTTGAGGTTCCACTCCCGGCCAAGGGCCTCCAAACTGTCCGTGGAACAGATGTATTCCCGAAATGCCCGCAGATGCAACGGCCTCCAAATCGGTAGTGATACCTTCGAGGGATACATTTCCGCCGATATAATGGAACCAGGTTTCGGGATAATAAACTTTCGGCGGCGACTTGAAGTTTTCTGCATCGTAACTGCCGAAAGAACGATTGAGCTCATCGCTTGACGGGACGATCGGGACTTGAGCCGTTGCCGAGAAAATGACGGCAAAAAAGAAGACGGCACTTAATACCCGACATAAAATATTGTTTTGTCTCATTTTTGTGAATTTATGTGATTATAAAAATAATGTCCGAGTGCTGCGAGTCCGGATTGCTCCGGTTCGACGGCAAAACCCCGAATATACATCCGGAAATATTTTTCGACAATCGAGTCGATCGGCGAGACCGGCGGTCTCAACGAAATCAACGGTAAATCATCAATTGCCGATTAAATATGATCCTCCTTGCTTTCTAATGCGCCTCCAACCAATTTTTTCCCGTCCCGATTTCCACCGTCAACGGAACGGATAACTCGCAAGCGCCTTCCATTTCTTTGCGAACGATTTCTTTCACGTTTTCCAACTCCGACACGGGAACGTCAAATACCAATTCGTCGTGTACCTGCAAAATCATCTTCGCTTGCAGTTTGTCGTTGCGGAAAGTATTGTATATGCCGATCATGGCCGATTTGATGATGTCGGCCGCGGAGCCTTGCAGCGGTGCATTGATGGCGTTTCGCTCGGCCATTCCGCGGACTACCGCATTGGCCGAACGAATATCAGGCAGGTAGCGGCGACGTCCCATAAGCGTTTCCACGTAGCCTTGCGCGCGTGCCTTGTCGATGGAATCGTTCATGTATTGACGCACGCCGGGATAAGCTTCGAAATATCCCGAAATCAATTCCTGCGCTTCGGCGCGTGGTATACCGAGTCGTTGCGACAGACCGAACGTCGATATGCCGTAGATAATGCCGAAATTGGCCGTTTTTGCCTTGCGGCGCATGTCCGAAGTAACGTCGGCAACGGAAATGCCGTATATTTTGGCGGCCGTGGCGGCATGAATATCCTCATCGTGACGGAATGCCTCGATCATGTTCGGGTCCTTGCTCATGTGCGCCATCAACCGTAATTCGATTTGCGAATAGTCGGCTGATAACAATACCCGATCATTGGCGCTCGGAATAAACGCCTTGCGGATTTCGCGTCCGCGATCTTCGCGAATGGGAATGTTTTGCAGGTTGGGATCGGTGGAGCTGAGCCGTCCCGTAGCGGTTACCGCTTGATTGAATGAGGTATGTATCCGTCCCGTACGCGGGTTGATCAGCTTCGGCAATGCTTCCACATATGTGTTTTGCAATTTCTTCAATCCGCGATACTCCAGTATTTTCGAAATGATGGGGTGCTTCCCTTCCAAACTTGTCAATACTTCTTCGCTCGTCGAAAATTGTTTTGTTTTGGTTTTTTTGGTCGGTTTGTCGCCTTCGCTGATGTTCAAGCGCACGAACAGCACGTCACCCAACTGCTTTGGCGATGCGATGTTGAATCGTACGCCCGCCAATTCATATATTTCCTCTTCCAATTTTTCGGTATCGGTAGTCAACTCCTTGCCGAAAACTTCCATTGCGGGAACGTCTATTTTCACGCCCGTTGCTTCCATTGCGGCCAATACCCGCGCCAGCGGCATTTCAATAGTTTGTGCCAGTCGAATCATGCCCGTTTCTTCCAATTGTTTCTCGAGCTTCAGTTGCAACCGTAAAGAAACGTCGGCATCCTCGGCGGCATATTCGGTAATTTTGTCGACCGGTACATCGCGCATGTTCAATTGATTTTTTCCGCTTTTTCCGATCAATGTTTCGATTTCCACCGGCGAATAATCCAAATACTTTTCCGAAAGATAATTCATATTGTGGCGTTGTTCCGGTTGAATCAGATAATGCGCCAACATGGTGTCGAACAACGTTCCGGCGGTATCCGTGTCGTATTGCAGCAACGTCAACATGTCGAACTTCAGGTTTTGACCGATTTTTCGAATCTTCGGATTCTCGAACAACGGTTTGAATTCGTCGACAACCGCCTGCGCTTCTTCTTTTGATGCGGGTACGGGCACATACCAAGCTCGATGTGGTTTTACGGCAAACGACATTCCCACCAATTCGGTATTGAACGTTTCCAACCCCGTGGTTTCCGTGTCGAAACAAAATTCGCTTGATGCTTGCAACATTTGAATTAATTGTTGCCGTTTTTCGTGCGTGTCTGTCAAAATGTATTCGTGCGCCACGGTTCCGATATTTTCGTACATACGTTCTTCGGCGGGAACGATAACATTTCCCGACGGAGCATCACCGAAAAGACTCAGTTGTTGCGGAGCGGTCGACGGGGTGGGAGCGGAGCGTCCTTCCAGACGGCTTAAAAATGTTCGAAAATTGAATTCTTTGAACAGTTCCTTTAATTTGCCGACATCGGGTGACTTTAATTCGTAGTCGTTTTCCGAAAAGTGTATGGGAACGTCGGTGCAGATGGTAACCAATTTTTTCGACAGCAACAGTGTGTCCTTGTCGGCAATGATTTTGTCTTTGTTGGCGCCTTTTACCGACTCGACGTTTGCCAACAAATTTTCCACTGTGTCGAATTCCGCAATCAATTTTGTCGCACCTACTTCGCCGATTCCTTTCACGCCGGGGATGTTGTCGGACTTGTCGCCCATCAAGGCCAATACTTCGATGAATTGTTCCGGACTTTTTACGCCGTATTTTTCGCATATTTTGGCAGTGTCGAGCGTTTCGGCCCCATTACCCGAACGCGCCGGTTTGTACATGAAAATGTTATCGTCCACCAATTGCGCGTAATCCTTATCGGGAGTCATCATGTACACCTTATATCCGATGCCGCCGGCATGCTTGGCGATGGTTCCGATCACGTCATCGGCTTCGTAGCCGTTATATTCGAGGATCGGGATGCGATACGCTTCGATGATTTCTTTGATGCGCGGCACCGATTTCTTGATTTCCTCGGGCGTTTCGTCCCGTTGCGCTTTGTAAGGCGGATACATCTCGTGGCGAAACGTCGGTGTCGGCGGATCGAATGCCACCGCAATGTGCGTCGGCTTTTCCTTGTTGAGCACGTCCTCCAAAGTGTTGGTAAACCCGAAAACGGTGGAGGTGTTAAATCCCGACGAATTATACATTGGATTACGGATCAGCGCATAATATGCTCTATAAATCAGCGCATAAGCATCCAGCAGGAAAAGTTTTTTGTCGGCCATGACGATTGTATTTTATGAGGAAATCGGATTACCGAAACAAAGGTAATCATTCGCGCGAATTTTTTCGCACGTCGGATTCATTCCCGGTAATCGACCCAAACTTTCATTTTTCCCGCGTCGCGATTGTCCCACGCGTAGTACGGAATGAATACCAACGCGTTTTCTTTTCCTTGATTGGTCGTCACGGCGGTGATCCCGTCCA
The DNA here is from genome assembly GCA_031551455.1 of Bacteroidales bacterium. Classification (GTDB taxonomy): domain Bacteria; phylum Bacteroidota; class Bacteroidia; order Bacteroidales; family UBA4181; genus JAIRLS01. The sequence continues at coordinate 37,570 of JAVBNP010000074.1, forward strand.
ACAACGTCGGATAAAAATCGGCTTCGAAATCGGTATTTGCCGTCAACATGGCGTTGTCGTATTTCGGATTGTCCGTTTGTTCGAGGCAATATACCAAAGGGCCGCGTTGCACGGCGCGTTTCCCGACGTCGGCTTTCACGCGCGGATCGGCAGCCGTCGGAACCGTTTTCATCTGCCAATCGATTTCGATTTGGTCATTTGCTTTCCATTTGCGATTGAGTGTCAAATAACCGTCGGCGGAAGGACTGACGGTCCGGGGTTCACCGTTGATGCTCAGCGTGTAGGTTTCCGACCATTGCGGTTTTCTGATTTTGACGTCGAATTGTTTCGTCTTTTGCGGCGTTACGGTCAGAACGACTTTTCCGTCCCACGGGCATTGTGTTTCCTGTTTGACGGCGACGTTGGTTTTGCCGACATTCGTTTCGGTTTCGGAAGCGATAAAAAGATTCACCCAAAGCGCATCGTCCGATCGACCGTAAATATAACTTCCGATGGACGGGAGAAAACGCGAAACCTGTCCGGGGCAACAAGCGCATCCGAACCATTCTTTCCGATGATGATTTCCTTGCGATTCGAGCGGATTGACGTAAAAGAAACGATCGCCCGCCAACGATATGCCCGCCAATGCACCGTTATAGAGCGCTCGTTCGAGTACATCGACATATTTGGCATCGCCGCTCAGTTGGTTCATGCGATGGTTCCAAAGCACCATACCCACCGAGGCGCAAGTTTCGCAATAAGCCTCTTCGTTAGGCAGGTCGTAATCTTCGGTAAAACCTTCATTATGTCTCGACGAACCGACTCCTCCCGTGATGTACATGTTGCGTAACGCAACACTTTCCCACAGACGATTCAGTGCATCGATATAACCTTGATCGTGCGTAACGGCTGCCACGTCAGCCATGCCGCAATACATGTACATGGCGCGAACGGCATGTCCAGCAATTACCGATTGATCGCGAACGGGTTTATCGTCTTGGCAATATTTCGGATCGTAAGCAACCGACCAAATTCTGTCGCCGATATACGAATATTTGACGTCGGTTCCGTAGCCGTGCCCCCGTTCTTCGAGTATCCATTCGGCCATTTTCAAATAACGTTCATCTTCTGTTACATGGAACAATTTCACCAAAGCCAATTCGATTTCTTGATGACCCGCAATCCAATGTTTTTGACCCGAACCAAACGTATCGATAAGGTGGTCGGCAAAACGAATCGCGACATCCAAGAAATTACGTTTTCCCGTGGCTTGATAATAGGCAACTGCGGCTTCGATCATGTGACCTCCGCAATACATCTCGTGATTGTGCATGTTGGTCCACCGTTTGTCGAGTCCTTGTTTCAGCGTATAGTATGTATTAATGTATCCGTCGGGTTGCTGTGCGGCTGCGATTTTATCGACCCATTCGTCGATTTTTGCCTCCATTTGCGGATTCGGCCGATTGATCAACGAGTATGCCATTCCCTCCATCGCTTTGTAAACGTCGGAATCGTCGAAAAGGAGGCCTTTGTATTCGCCCGTTTTCGCGGCCGCATTTTCGAAATTGCGAATACGCGCCGTTTGGTTTTCGATTTGATCGATGCATAAAGGCAATGTCACGTCGGCATGACGTTGGAGACGCAAATCCCAAAATCGGTCGGTTATTTTAACCTTTGAAAAAGGAACGGGTTCCATCACCCGTAACGTTTGTTTTTCGTTGCGAGCGCACAAACCGAATAAAATACAGCATGCGACAAACAAATATGTCAAAGTTTTACGTCTCATAAAAATGATTTTAAAGTTTAATGCAACGGAACAAACCGGTTGATATGATGTTGCGAATGTAGTGTTTGCAAGAAATAATTGCAAATAAATCGGATCAAATATTTAAAAACGGGTTGACAACTACTTTTCGGACGGGATTGCGGTGGACTTCACTGTTTACCGATATCGAAAGTGAAACAGTCAATAGATGGTAATGATACCACTTTACTAACGAACAGTAATTGGCAGTAGTTTTATTCTTCGATCATTTTTTCAACCTCTTTTTTGTTCGTCAGTGAATGAAACCATAAAATATTTGATAGGTATTTTTTAGATACACAAAATTCATATTCTTTGTGCCTATCAAGTTGTTCCACTCTCACATTGACAAAGGCAAGAGTATCATTGTTGACATCCTTTCTATATGATAATGTGAAGAAAAATCGATACCTTGCTACTCCTGTATTTTCAAATGGACGAAATTGCAAGATATTTTTAAGACGCTCATAATCTGAGAATTCAATGCCAAATCTAAGTTTTAAATTCTCTCCTGATATTTTAGTTCTGATTACAGATGAATAAATGTTTTCACTATCAGAAATATCTAACAACTCGATCATATTCTCATTATTATCTCTCATTTTTAGCAAATGTTATTATTCCTTTTGTTTTCGATTTTTCTTCAATAAAAATTTTCTGCTCCATTGTCTCAACTCTGAATTTGGGTCATTAGATTGTTCGTCAACTTCTTTTTTTGTAAGTCCATTAAAATTTCTTTTTTTAATATGAATACTTCTTGACATTGTTTCTGTATTGTAATTTTAGAATCTTCCTTTCTGCAAAATTATCTCCGACTCAAAAATGAATGTCACCAAGAGGGATAATGACAAAATAATCTGTTAATAGTCAAAGAAGCGATCACTCGATAAGATTACCTCACCAATACTCGCAGTAAAATAAGCTTTTTTAGCAACTTCAGCCGCGCGAAGGGCGTTCGGCACACTTATGCCGTTTTCATATTCACCGGTTTTTCGGGTGCACCGATATCTTTGTCATCGACGCCTTTGTATTTCTTTTCGGGATCGTAAGGAATACCGATTTTGTCCAGCAACGGTTCGGGTGAAACTTGATGTACCTGCAAGCCGAGATCCCAAGGATTATAACCCAAAATCAACCCGGCAACTTCTTCATACGTAAAAACGGGTATTCCGTAGCCGTTTTCTCCGTACGTTTTGCCCTCCATTTCGGCGATGGTGTATTGCCAACGGTCCAAAAAGTATGGACATCCCGGACAATTGGTAATGATCATGTCGGGCTTGAACGGTTCCATCGATTCGAATTTCTTGTGCGTATTGGCAATGGAATAGCCCCGATTCGCTTTTACTAAATATTGGCGAAATCCGAATCCGCAACAATGTCGCCGTTCGGGATAATCAATCACTTCGCCGCCCCACGATTCGACCATTCCGGCGAGAACATACGGATATTCCGCTCCGCCGACGCCTTTGTTGGGAAACATTTTGGAATAGTGACATCCGATATGTTCCACCACGCGCAACGGTTTTCCCGTGTGACGGTTCACCAAACGGTATTTTCCTTTTGCGGCGATCTCGTCGCGAACTTTATAAATAATGTCGCTGGCGTGCGCCACGTGTTTCGGAATATTAAATTCGCGGCCCGTTGCTTCTTTTAAGTTTCTTCTGACTTTTTGTTCCAATTCCGGGAAATGTTTCCATGTTTCCAAAATCTCGCAATACAGCCCGAAAGAGGTAATGCACGATGCCGCATAATTTTCGTATCCCGCTTCGGTCATCAGTGCGAATTGCCGCGCCACCACGGTCATGGTGGTTTCCATCGGCACTACGTCCGAATGATAACCGATGCCGCTGCACGAAGTATGAAATTCGGTTTCGTATATATCTTTTCCCAATTCGCCGCGCATGATCCTCAAGAAGGTGGTTTCCGATCCCGGGAAAAAGTTCTGACGGATGCAACTCCGTACATAAAAATAATGATCGGCGGGTATTTCTTTTTGATAATCTTTCCAGATTTGTTTTTTGCCTGCGTAAATCATGTCATTTTTAATTTTTTTATTTTCGATTTTCGATTGACAATCATTTCGTATTCAAACAATATCAACCGAAAATCAAAAATATCATGAATGTTCTCCGTTGTTTTCGGTATATACTTTTACGAAATATTCATTGTCTTCCAGCCCCATTTCTTCGGCTTTCTTTTGCGAAGCTTCTTCTATTTTCCGAAAACGTTCAGTACCACCAGTGATATCGAAAATACGTTTCAATTCATCCAACGATTCGTCGGGAATTTTGCGTAAAATTCCCGGACCTTCACCGTCCAAATTGCCGCCCAACCGATTGAATACATCGTCTAGATTTTCCTGTTCCCATTTCCAAACGGGACCGGCTTCGGGATGCATCTCGAAACTGATGTTACGCGGATAAATGCAATAACCGTATTTTAAAATCCATTCGCCGACGGTGCGTTTCAACGCCAATTGCTGACGGCCTTTTTCCGATTCGGTAAAATAGCCCTCGTCTTGCGAAAGCGTTCGCAATGCAAGAACGATCAAACCGGGCGCATTGGCTCGCGGGCATCGCGTGACGCACGACATACATTCGCCGCAATACCAGATTGTTTCGCTTTTCAGCAAATCCTCGATTTTGTCGTCATCCTTACTTTGAACAATATTGGCTATTTTTCGAGGATCGTAGTTATAGAACTCGGCTGCCGGGCAAATTGCGGTACAGGTACCGCAATTGATGCATGCTCGAAGTCCTTCTTGATACCGAACGTCGGCGCTTAATTTATCGTATAATTGTCCCATATATTTTCGTATTACAATTATCGGGCCGTACAAAAATACGGATAATTTTCGAACGGCGAACGATCGAAACCCCAAAGTTAACGGCGTGTATTAACGTTCTCGGAACATGTTTTTTACCTTTTACCTCTCACCTTATTTACATCCATTCATCGCTCAATATTTCACCTTGCAAACTCACCTCGATCAACTTCATCGGGATTTTTCGTTTTGCCCGATTCAAAGCGGTTTGTGCCAATTGCAGCAAGCCGCTGCAACAAGGAACTTCCATGATCATTACGGTAATCGTATTGATGCGTGCGTCGTCGATCATGGCCGTCAGCTTTTCGATGTAAACCTCCTTATTCGTATCCAATTTTGGACAAGCAATCGCCAAGCGTTTTCCCTGCAAATAATCGGCATGGAAATTTCCCGCAGCATAGGCGACGCAATCTGCTGCCAACAACAAATCGGCTTGTTGCAGATAAGGAGCATGCGGCGATAACAAATGCAACTGTATGGGCCATTGCGCAAGTGTGCTCGGTTGTCTCTCTCCCTTTGCGCGCATCGACGGAGTCGGCGAAAAACTCATTTGCCTCGATCCGGGACATCCGCTGCCCGCATGATCGTGTTTTGCGATTTGCATCTCCGCGAAGTTCGGGTGTAATTTGATGTTATTTTCGCGCAGATAATCGAGGCCGATTTGCAGCAACGCGTCTTCGCCGTGATCTTTCAAATGTTTGAGATGCGCTGCAATCACCCGTTCTCCTTTTTCCGAAATTCGTTCCATGACGGCAATTTCGTCGTAAGGTTCGGCTTCACGTTCTTCCAACGTGATGGCTCCTTGGGGACATTCGCCGATGCAGGCGCCCAAACCGTCGCAATACAATTCGCTGACCAATACGGCTTTTCCGTCGATCAGTTGTAAAGCCCCTTCGTGACAACCGTTGACGCACAAACCGCAACCGTTACACGACGCTTCGTCTATTTTGATGATGGTTCTTTTCATATCCGATTCAATTTTTTACAACAAAAATAATCGTACCGATCGGATAATTTTGTACCATTTGTTACAATCGATCAAGTTCGTAAACCGGATGATCGCCGGTCATTGAAAATTGACCGGAAAATCATGATTTTTTGCTATATTTGCAGTATGATTAAAGTCAATATGTTATGAAGAAAATACACTTATTTTTGGTCCTTGGCGGACTGCTTGCGATCGGCTCATGTTGCCGTGAAGAAAAAACAAATGTAACGAAACGGTTGATTTTCAATTGCGACGGTACGGATTTGTTGAGTAACGGCATGTTTGGTGGTCGTCCGTTGTCGTTGGCGGATGTTAATGCGTATGTGGATGCTTACGCTCAAACTCCCGCCACTACGTTTATGATGTGCAGTGGCGCTCATAACCTTTACTATCGTTCGGCTTACACGCGAATTGTCGGCGAAAGTCCGGGTGAATCGGTGGCCGGAACATATGACGACCCGGAAAATGTCGGAAGATATTATCGGAATTTTCTGAACGTGGAGCAAGAAGGTGCGGACGTGATTACGGCTGTTTTGCAACGTGCGCGGGAACGCCGGTTGGAAACATTCATCACTTACCGTATGAACGACCTGCACTTCAATTCGCTTGACCAGTCGCCGTTGAGTAATTGCGATTTTTGGAAGGATCACCCCGAATATTGGGTGCATGAAAATATCGGTTGGCACAGCGAAGGCGCTTTTGACTTTGCTCACCCCGAGGTACGTGCGTTTAAAACGGGCATCATTGCAGAACAATTGAATAAGTACGGGGATCTGATTGATGGATTTGACTTGGATTTCATGCGGTTTATCGTCTATTTCAAAAAGGACGAAGGCGTGAAAAATGCACCTTTGATGACGGAATTAGTACGTACCGTGAAACAAAAGATCGACGAAACATCGAAGCGTACCGGTCGGAACATCCTGTTGTCCGTACGCGTGCCGGTCGATATGGATTGTTGCCTGCGGAAAGGATTGGACGTGAAGGAATGGGTACAACAAGGTTTGGTGGATATGGTTATCCTTGGTGTACATTGGCGTGGCCATCCGGCCATGCCGGTTGCGAAATTCCGGCACGATCTGGGTAACGAATCAATACCGGTGTGTGCCACCATTGACGACGGCGGCTATCGCCAACGCGAATCTTATTCGCACGGGCAGCGTCGCGGCATGGCAGCGCATGCTTATGCACAGGGTGCCGGCGGCCTCCACTTGTTCAATCATTTCTTCGGAGGAGGGTACGATGCAAAAACGCCAAGCGATAGTTGGTCTCTCCGTACCATGGATCCGAAGCTGTTTTGCGATTATGCTTCGCCGGAAAAACTTCGCAAACGCAACAAGATTTTTACGCTGGACGATGGTTCGTCGTCGGAATACGGCTATATCTCAGATACGCCATTACCGTTAACCGTGACCGCCGCCGACCGATCGCTTGCGGAAATTTACGTGGCAGATAACGTTCGGGAAGATCTTCCGCAGGAAGCAATTCTGTTTCTGCGCACCGACCGACCCGAATCTTTGGTTGTCAGCGCAAACGAAACGCAACTCGGCGAACAACAACCGGAATATGTGACATTGATGGACAGGGGTAACAATTTGAGGGGTACGGAGACCGTCTATGCTTTCCGGATACCCGCAACCGCTTTGAAACAAGGTTATAATCGGATAAGCGTCGGTTCTTCCGGAGGTGAAGTAAAGGTCAGACGAATGGAAATTGCCTTGAAATACGGAGATGTAACAACGAATGGATATTTTTGAGAGGAATGTACGTATTTAATTAAAAAACGCATACTCCCGATATATACCTCTCGGTTCCGAGGATTAAAATCCCCGACTTGATTATACCGTCACTTCGTGACTTTACGATCGGCAATCCAATATTTCATTGTTAGCAAACCATTGAAAATATCAAGTAAATACCGAGATATGCGTATTAAGAAATATCCGGTTCTCGTCAATTTAAATTTGACCAACTTTATCGGTTATTTTTTATGAATTTATCGTTCAGTAATACCAGCATGTCGCCAAACGTTTCGATTGCGGCAACGGTTTCGGTCGAAGGCGAAGCGCCTTTCATTCGTATCATCATCAGCATGTACAACGCATTTAGGCAAACTTCGATTTCCGTGGCGTTCGGCGCCGATTTCTTTTTCAATTCGGTGATATACGGCTCTGCCGAAAAATAAGCCCGTCGATATTTCGGCTCGTTCAAGTCGTTGATTAAGTTCAAATGAAGATCGTTCAATTGATGTACCTGTTCCGTTAAAAAGCCGAGATGCCCGCCTTTCTCCGTTTCCTCGTCTTTCATACGTTCGATGAGGTCACGATACCAATTGCTCATTTCGCGTAAAACGCTTTCCGGTTGCTCGAAACGATCAATCACGGTTTTTTCGATTTGCTGTACATCGAAATTATTGGCACGTATCAGATCTTCGATGTACCACATATATAATATGTATTCGACGATATTCTCTTGCTTTTTTTGTTGCGCGATGATCATAACGAAGTCAGTTTATCGATATCTCTGCGTTCCTTTTTGGTCGGTCGTCCGGCGCCGCGGTCGCGTTGCACGAATGCGGTCATGCGGGAGATATCCGCTTTGTCCAATTCGGCTTGCGGAGTCGTGTCCGTGATGAAATTTTTCACTAAAGGCGCCGATTGTCGTTTGTCGATCAACCCGATCACCTCGTATGTATACACCATCGGAAGTTTTTTTACCGTCAATATGTCGCCGACTTTCACGTTTCGCGAAGGTTTTACTTCCGCATCGTTGATCAACACACGATGTTTTTCGCATGCTTCCGCGGCCAACGTGCGCGTTTTAAACAGTCGCACCGACCACAAATACTTATCTATTCGTACGGCATTCATATTCAAGTTTCAATTTTGGTTAATGCAATTGACGAATTACGGCTTTACTTATTGTTGAAAAAGTTCATGGTTCGTTCCACGCCGATGGTTCCGACGCTTCGGATAATATCCGAAGTCAACTTCAATCGATCGGGTAACGCTTTTTCTTCTTCTTCCGTCCATCCGCTCAAAACATAATCGATTTGTCTGCCTTGCGCGAAATTGTTGCCGATTCCGAAACGAAGACGCGCATAATCCTGCGTGCCGAGTATTTCGGTGATGTTCTTCAAACCGTTATGTCCGCCGTCGCTGCCTTTTCCACGTAGACGAATGGCGCCGAACGGGAGTGCGAGATCGTCGACCAACACCAGCAAATTGCCGAGTTCGATTTTTTCTTTTTGCAACCAATAATTTACCGCTCTTCCGCTCAAGTTCATGTATGTCGACGGTTTCAGCAACACAAACGTACGACCCTTGTATTTGTACTCCGCGACAAATCCGTAACGTTTGTCGGAGAACTCGAATTTTTCCTCTTTCGCCAACCAATCCAACATCATAAACCCGATGTTGTGTCGCGTATCGGCATATTCGTCGCCGATGTTTCCCAACCCTGCAATTAAATATTTCACGATATTTATCTCAACAAATCAAACCGCAAAAGTATAAAAAGTTTGTCGGACACCTTATTTTTTCGCATAACGGCAAAATCTTTAAAAAATATTTGTTATTCCGTAAAAAACATCTACTTTTGCAAGCCGAAAAATCATAAGAATTTTATAATGTACGCAATCGTAGAAATAGCAGGTCAGCAGTTTAAAGTCAACAAAGACCAAAAAATATTCGTCCATCGTCAAACCGGCGAAGTCGGAGATAAAGTAACCTTTGACCAAGTTTATTTGATCGACAACGAAAAAGACATCAAAGTGGGTACTCCGACGGTGAAAGGCGCTTCGGTGAACGCATCGATCGTATCACATGTTCGCGGAGACAAAGTTTTGGTTTTCAAAAAGAACAGAAGAAAAGGATACCAAAAACTGAACGGTCATCGTCAGGATTTCACGCAAATACTGATCGAAGGTATTACTGCATAAGCATATTAGTTTTTAAGATAAGATAAAGTTAAAGAGAAATGGCACACAAAAAAGGCGTCGGTAGTTCGAGAAACGGACGTGAATCCGAAAGTAAACGATTGGGCGTTAAATTATTCGGCGGCCAAGTTTGTAAAGCGGGAAATATTTTGGTTCGTCAACGCGGAACCAAACATAATCCGGGCGAAAACGTAGGTATCGGTCGCGATCATACGCTTTTTGCTTTGATTGACGGAACCGTTCAATTTCGAAAGAAAGCAGACAATAAATCGTTTGTGTCGGTTGTTCCTTCTGCAGAGTAACAACAGTACCGATATAATATAAAAGGTCTCCTGTAGTTACTGCGGGAGGCTTTTTGTTTTTACGACAGCCTGCGGTATATTTGACGTGTCATTAACCAAATGCTGGGAAGTCACGTAGTGACAGCATCTTTGTAGCCCGGGATGTTAATCCCGGGTAGTAGTGAATGCACCAATTGATTCTGAGCCGCGTAGCGGCGATACATTATTGATTATGTCGTCTTTTTTGGACTCGGTAATCGTTCGGTGGCGATTTTCCGGCAGGGTTAAAACCCTACGTTGTGATATGTCGTCCCTTCGGGACTTTGAAAACAGTACCGAATATTTTGTCGTTGACACGACACCGAATACTTTAAATTTGAAACTTCAAAATCTTATAAAAGATGTTGACGATAAAATATATCGAAGAAAATAAAAACGAGGTTATTCGTCTGTTGGCCGTTAAAGGATTTCGTGCCGAAGAAATCATCGATCAAGTTCTTGCTGCCGACGCGCAACGCAAAAAGATGCAAACGCAAGCGGACAACTTACAAGCCGAACTCAATGCCAAGTCGAAAGAAATTGGCGCATTGATGCAATCGGGTCAAAAGGCCGAAGCCGAAACCGTCAAGCAAACAGTTGCCGGATTGAAGGAAAAAACGGCCGAATTGTTGCGCGAGCAGGAAACGGCCGAACAAACGATGAAAGATCTGCTGGTGTTGTTGCCCAACGTACCGCACGAATCCGTGCCGCAGGGAAAAACAGCCGCCGATAATGCAGTGGTACGCTCCGGCGGCGAAGTGCCCGCATTGTCTTCGGATTCATTGCCTCATTGGGATTTGGCAAAAAAATACGAATTGATCGATTTTGAGCTCGGCGTTAAACTTACCGGTGCCGGATTTCCCGTTTACAAGGGGAAAGGCGCTCGTCTGCAACGCGCGCTCATCAGCTTTTTTCTCGACCGTGCGATTGATGCCGGATATCGGGAAGTTATTCCGCCGTTGATGGTTAACGAAGATTCGGGTTTCGGCACGGGACAATTGCCCGACAAAGAGGGACAGATGTATCATGCCACCGCCGATAATTTTTATTTGATTCCCACCGCCGAAGTGCCTGTCACCAATATTTACCGCGACGTGATTTTGGAAGCCGGCGATTTTCCGGTAAAGATGACCGCTTACACGCCGTGTTTCCGCCGCGAAGCCGGTTCGTACGGTAAAGATGTTCGCGGACTGAATCGTTTGCACCAGTTCGACAAAGTGGAAATCGTGCGTTTGGAACATCCCGAACGTTCGTATCAAGCGTTGGATGAGATGGTGCAACATGTCGAATCGTTGGTGCAACAATTGGAATTGCCCTATCGTATCGTAAAGCTGTGCGGCGGCGACATGAGTTTTACCTCGGCGTTGACCTACGATTTCGAAGTATATTCGGCAGCGCAAAAGATGTGGCTCGAAGTAAGTTCCGTTTCCAATTTCGAGTCGTTCCAAGCTAATCGTCTTAAATTGCGTTATCGCGACGAACAAAATAAAAAGACGCAATTAGCGCATACGTTGAACGGAAGTGCATTGGCGTTGCCTCGTATTGTGGCGGCTTTGCTCGAGAACGGCCAATCGGCCGAAGGAATCCGACTTCCGAAAGCATTACATTCGTATACGGGGTTCTCGGTGATTTATTAACAACCGGGATTGTTTAAAAGATCCGCGATAAAAATATTTACGTTCGCACCGATGAAGCAATTTTCTTGATTACAGAGAATTGTTTTGACGGTGCGAATGATCTTGTTATTGATTTATTAGCCTTCGTTGCGTTTGGTTTAAAGAATTTTGTTTGTGCAACTCATCGAAT
>JAVBNP010000168.1:0-24109 GCA_031551455.1 Bacteroidales bacterium
TTACTTTCGAGTTGATAAATAACCATCGGATCACTTCCGATATATAGTATTTTGATCGGCTTTTGTTCCATTGATTCAGATTCCTATTCTGCTTAAAAAACGCTCTCTTACGTCCAAACGACGTTTAATACGAGCAATAACCTCACTGGGATTGAAAGGCTTAACCACATAATCTTCGGCTCCGAGTTCGAAACATCTGATTTTATCCTTGCTCCACTCCCTTCCCGAAAGAATCATGATGGGAATATCGTCAAAAAAACCGCTGCTTTTTATTTTTTCCAGAAATTCGAAACCGTTTAATTCGGGCATGACCAAATCACATATTATCAAATCGGGAAAATTGCCCGTTTCCAAATAGTCGAGACCTTCTTGACCATTGGACATCGATATTACATCAAATTCCTGTTTCAGAGTATTTTCGATAATGAATCGAATGCTTTTTTCGTCGTCTATTACTAAAATTTTCTTTTTGGCCATACCAAAATCATTCTTTATTGAAGATCGCACATCACAAATTTGATGCCTTGTGTCCTTTTATATACGCAAGATACCCTAAAAAGTTTTACTTTTTTACATAAATGATGCATTTTCTTTGATAAACGGAATCAGTATTTTTCGGGTCTTATTTTTCTGTACATTTGTTCCCCTTTAAAATTAAGCAATGTTCATGAAAATTCTTGTTACGGGAGCTTCCGGATTCATTGGCAGTTTTATTGTTGCCGAAGCGCTTAATCGCGAATACGATGTGTTTGCGGGAATTCGCGCCACGAGCAATCGAAAATATTTACCCGGAAGTGTTCAAACTGTTGAATTGACACTCGGTGATAAAGAAAAGTTGAAATCCGAATTGGCCGTACTCGGTCGTTTCGATTATATTATTCACAACGCCGGAGTGACTAAATGCAACAATAAAACGGATTTTGACAACGTAAATTACGGTTATACCCGAAATTTTGTCGAAGCATTGATTGAAAGCGGCACCGTTCCCGAGAAGTTTCTGTTTGTAAGCAGTATGGCGGCTTTCGGTCCCGGCGATCCGAAAACGTTGGAGCCTGTTCGCCTTTCGGATACACCCAAGCCTGATACGCTTTACGGTATCAGCAAACTCAAAGCCGAAGAGTTTATCATGTCGCAACCGGGGTTTCCGTACTTGATTGTTCGACCGACCGGTGTGTACGGCCCTCGCGAGAAAGATTATTTCGTATTCTTGAAAACCGTCAACAATCGGCTCGAACCGGCCATGGGCACCCGGAAGCAATACCTTACATTTATTTATGTTACCGATTTGGTGAATGCGATGTTTTTGGCGCTCGAATCGAAGCATTTGCAAAAAGCATGGTTTGTTTCCGATGGCAAGGTATACGACAATCGGGAATATGCCGCCATCGTGAAAAAACATTTACACCGGAAAGCGCTGTATCTGCCCGTTCCGTTATTTTTGGTCAAAGCAATTTCTTATACGTTGGATACCGTTTGCGGATGGTTCGGCGTATCGCCCACGCTCAACAAAGACAAATACAAAATCATGCGGGCAACCAATTGGAAATGTGAGGTGGAACCGTTGCAACGAGACCTCGGTTTCGAAGCCGAATACGATCTTGATAAAGGTATCGAAGCCTGCGTGAAATGGTACAAAGCCGAAAAATGGCTGTGATAAACCTTGGTGAATTGAGCCCTAACAGGTTTTCAAAATTTGTTAGGGCTTTGCTTTCATTGAAATGACGGTACGCGAAGATTAAACCTTCGAAAGTTTTAAAATTTTAATGCATTTTTCTTTCAAAATTATTTGTTAGATCAAAAAATATATTTTTACTTTGCAATCAAAAGTACTTTTGATATGAATAAAGATCAAAAAATTGAAGACCTGAAACATATCCGCGACTTGATGGAGCGTTCTTCAAAATTTCTGTCGTTAAGCGGATTTTCCGGTATTTCGGCCGGCATATTTGCATTGCTGGGAGCCGCAGTTGCTTATTTCTTTCTTTTCAAGCAAGGCTCAGTAAAGTACGACGAACACATGCGTGCGCTCGGAAACGGTACCACGTTCGGTATTCGCCTGCAAATGGCTTTGCTTGCAGGTATTGTATTGATCTGTGCCGCCGGATCGGCATTTTATTTTTCTTCACGCAAAGCCAAACGTTTAGGCTCTCGCCTTTGGACGACAACTGCCAAACGCACCTTCTACCAGTTTTCGATTCCGTTGGTTACGGGCGGATTGTTTTGCATTGCATTGGCTGCCAATAATAATATACATTTTATAGCTTCGGCCATGCTCGTGTTTTACGGGTTGGCATTGATTAATGCAAGTAAATTTACGCTCAGCGAAATACATTATTTGGGCATGTGCGAAATTGTTTTGGGGATTCTTGCCGGATTCTTTTTGAATTACGGTTTGCTTTTTTGGGTGTTGGGTTTCGGTATTTTGCATATTATATACGGTATCCGAATTTATTGGCGATATGATCGGGAAAAGGTTGATAAATAACCGGATTGCCAAAGACGTATAACATGAAATTATCATGAAAGATATTATTTCCGGTTTAAATAAAGTTTTCGACAGCCGAATACGATTGGGTATTATGGCCGTGCTGACGGTGAACGATAGCGTCGACTTCAATACACTGAAGGAATTGCTCGATATCACCGACGGAAATTTGGCCAGCCATTTGAAAGCCCTCGAAAAAAACGAGTTAATCGAGGTCAGCAAACAATTCGTGGGACGGAAGCCGAATACGACTTATTCTGTTACCGCGTTGGGACGAAATCTGTTTCAACAGCACCTTAATGCTTTGGAAAACCTCCTTAATCGGGAACAGTAATATATTTTTTTATCCCAATACTTTGAATTACAAAGTTCTTTTTCAATAATTATAATCATTTAAAATTTTTGTAACATGAAAAACGCAAATCAATCGGTATGGTCGAAAATCACTAACAGTGCGACATTTAAAGCATGTACCATAGGAGTTCTTATGAGGTTGATGTTGATTCCCGTCAGTATGATTCGGGACTTGATTTGGGAACGTGATATGACCGGCAGATCGGTAACCGAGGAAATCAGTTCGAAATGGGGTAATCGGCAAACATTAACGGGGCCGGTGATTACCGTGCCGTATCAATACAATACGGTGCAGGACAACAGGGTGATTAAAGCGCGCGGATATGCTCGATTTCTGCCCGAGGAACTGAATGTCGAGGCGCAAGTGACTCCCGAAATACGCTATCGGGGAATTTACAAAGTGGTTGTTTATCAATCGGAAATAAAAGCCGCCGGCACCTTTAATTTCCCCGATTTTGAAAAGTTGAACGTTAAAGACGCCCTTATCGAATGGGAAAATACGTTTATTACCATCGGCATATCCGATTTGCGTGGTATTCGCAGCGATCTTGTTTTTCGCCGCGACGGAGAATCGAAAGAAGTGATATCGGGCGCTGAAGGTTCCGACATTATCTCGTCGGGAGTGACCGTCAAACTACCGTTGTCGCCCGATGGCTCGAAGGGTAAAGGATTTAATTTTGACTTCGAGTTGAAATTGAATGGCAGTCACGGATTATTTTTTCTGCCGACAGGCAAAAACACACATGTAACGATGGCTTCGGATTGGGGTACACCGAGTTTCGACGGCGATTTTCTTCCCGCCGAACGCGATATTACACCCGATCGGTTTTCGGCTCGTTGGGATGTTTTCAGCTACAATCGCAACTTTCCGCAAATGTGGACGGGAAAAATCGCAAGCGTTGACGATTTTGAGTTCGGTGTGCAACTATTGTTGCCCGTCGATCAATATCAAAAGACGATGCGTTCGGTGAAATATGCCGTCATGTTCATTGCGCTTACTTTTCTCGCTTTTTTCCTCACCGAACTGATCAGTCGCCGGCGAATACATCCTATGCAATATCTGTTGGTGAGTATCGGATTGGTGCTGTTTTATACGCTTCTGCTGGCCATTTCCGAACAAATCGGATTCGATTGGGCTTATCTGATCTCGGCTTCGGCAATCGTTGTATTAATTACCGCTTATTCGCATTCCGTTTTTAAGCATAGCAAACCGACCGCAATTATGGGCGGATTCTTAACCTTGTTGTACCTGTTCCTCTATACGGTGCTTCAACTCGAGGATTTGGCGTTGCTTATCGGAAGCGTGGGATTGTTTGTCGCTTTGGCGGTCATCATGTACGTTTCGCGCAAAGTAAATTGGTATCGTTCCGGTGACGAAGAACTTCCCGGTGATGCTTCGGATCGGGAACAAGTTGAAATGCCGATTTCGGGGGAACAGCCGACGAATTTTTCAAAATAATGAAAAGTTCTCATTTCCTCAATGCGGTTCAATAATATTTGAAGAAAGGTTGATAGTTTATGCTTTCGGTAAATAATAAACCTAACAGGTTTTTAAAACCTGTTAGGTTTTATAGATTTTAGTTGAATTACATAAAATCCGATTTATTTTTCGGAACAGAAAGTCCGACGAATTTATAATTTGTTATTGATTTTAGCGTTTTTTACGACGGAATAAACGTATCAATTCTCCGATCCATACCGTAACGGATGTTGCTCCGATAATGATTAGCCAATCTTTCGGCGAGATGGGAACGGTTCGGAATACTTCGCCGCCGAAAGTAACAATGAGCAATTGTCCCACGATAATCAGCATAGAAGTAGCGAGAAAACCCGTGCAACTTTTTAAATCGGCAAAGGCGGATTTTCCCGTTCCGAATGCTTTGGCATTAAACATATTCCAAAACTGTAACATGACAAATATCGTGAAAAAACAGGACAGTTGGTAAATATTGATTTCTCCGTTCGCATCCCGAAAAAAGAACAACAACCCGAGCAACAATACGACGAAAATTGCCGCCGTAAACAGAATGTTAAAACGCATGGCGGGCGTGATGATGAAATCGGCATTGCGACGAGGTTTTTCACGCATAACGTTGGGATCGGGCGGGAGAGAGGCCAATGCTGCCGCCGCAAAAGTGTCCATAATCAGATTCACCCACAACATTTGCGTTACGGTAAGCGGGAGTTCGTGTCCGAAGACGGATCCGAGAAAGACGATAATCAACGCCGACACATTGATGGTTAATTGAAAAATGAGAAAACGCTGGATGTTCTTGTAGAGCGATCGTCCCCACATCACGGCCGTCGCGATGCTGTTAAATGAGTCGTCGAGCAGAGTAATGTCGCTTGCTTCTTTGGCAACCGATGTGCCCGATCCCATCGATAATCCCACTTGAGCGAAATTCAATGCCGGTGCATCATTGGTTCCGTCGCCCGTGACGGCTACCACGGCGCCGTTGCGTTGCAACAACTGCACCAAACGTTGTTTATCCGTTGGTCGTGCGCGACACATGATTTTGAGCGTCGACACCCGTTTAAGCGCTTCTGCGTCGGGCAATGCCTCAAATTCGGGTCCCGTAATGATATTTTCGTTGGCATCATCCGTTTGCCAAATACCGATTTGTCGTCCGATTTCTTTGGCCGTACCGGGCGTATCGCCGGTAACGATTTTTACTTGGATGCCCGCCGTCAAACATTTCTCGACGGCCGCGGGGACATCTTCGCGAACGGGATCGGAAATAGCTGCAATACCGAGAAAAGTGAGCGAACCTTCCGCCAATTCTTTGATGTCTTCATCGGTTGTTTCGGAAGGAACTTCGCGATATGCGAAACCCAGCGTTCGCATGGCTTGATTTTGATATTGAAGTAATTGGCGATCGACTTGCGACTTAAAGTTTTCCGGGTTTTGCTTTCCGTTTGCCGTGAGAACATCGCAACATTTGGCATATACGATTTCGGGAGCGCCTTTTACGTACAAAAGACGTTTTCCGGTTAAGGCCGAATCTGTTAATGTGGCCATATACTTGCGTTCGGTGGAAAAAGTAAGTTGATTGACAATTTTCGCGTCTTCCCGCAATTTCAGATAATTGATTCCTTTATCGTTGAGCCACAGCAACAGTGCCGCTTCGGTAGGATTGCCCAAAGTCTTTATTTTTTCCGGTTGACTGAAATCCAAATACGCCGTCGAATTAACGGAAATGCCTTCGGTGACAAGTCGACTCAATTCATTGTCCGATAAGAGTTGTTCGGGCAAACCGTAGAAATCGGTTTCGCGCACCTGCATTTGATTTTTGGTAAGTGTTCCCGTTTTGTCGGTGCAAATGACCGTTGCGGCGCCCATCGTTTCGCAGGCATGCATTTTACGGACAAGATTGTTGGTTTGCAACATACGACGCATACTGAGTGCCAAACTCAACGTAACGCTCATAGGCAATCCTTCGGGAACGGCTACCACAATCAACGTAACAGCTACCATAAAGTGTTGCAAGATACGTCCCGCAGTGTCGAGTGATACCCATTCCTTGGAATCGAGCGGATTGGCACCGAAGAGATAACCCACGCCGCAGAGAATCATGAAAGTCACCGTTCCGATCAGCAACCATTTGAGCCATCCGCCTTTTTCGACAGCATCGGGTGTTTTTATGTTTTTGTTGATCAGTCCGATGCCGTCGTATACGATAGGTACCCATACTTTGACCAAAACGAGCGAAAGTCCGATCATTGCTGCGCCGAGTAATCCCAATTGTCCAATTCCGTAATGTGTTTCGCCCGAGAAAATATCTTTGAAAAACAAAACGGAGAAAGTGAGCACGGCCAGAATAAATCCGACGATTCCGATCAATTTGGCCAAACCCTCCAATTGCAGATTGAGCGGCGTTTTTTCTTCAACGGTTTCGGCCGATTTGCGGGCCACTTTGCCGAATTCGGTGGCATCGCCCACGGCGATAACTTCCATGGTACAATGTCCGTCAACGACGGTAGTTCCCCGCATTACCATGTTCGATGCGTAAGTGGCGTCTTTTTTGAATTGTTCGGGATCGGTGGTTTTCGAAATAACGGGCTCACCCGTAAGGCTCGATTCGTTAACCTGCAGCGAAACAGCTTCGAGCAGTTGTCCGTCGGCGGGAACTTCTTCGCCCGTTTCGAGCAACACGATGTCGCCGACCACGACGTCTTTCTTGGGTATTTCGCAAATGTTGCCGTTGCGAACCACTTTCACGGGCGTGTCGTCGTTCACTTGATTCAAGAGATCGAACTTTTTGCGGGCATCGGTTTCAAACCAAAAGGCCACACCGACGGAAAGAAAGATAGCACAGAAAATACCGATGGTTTCGGCGAATTCTTGATGAACAAAGGATATTCCCAACGATAACACCGCCGCGATGAGCAAAATCCTTATGATGGGATCATTGAATTTTTCGAAAAAAAGTTTCCAAAGAGGATCGCGTTCGGGCGGGGTCAAAATATTGCTTCCAAATCGTTCGCGACTCTCCGAAATTTTCGTTTCGTTGAGCCCGGTATGTCGTTTGTCTTGAATCATAATTTTATCTTGATGCGAAATGTTTTGAATGTCGCATGTTGAAAATCCGTATTTTTTTAATTAACTTATCTCGGGATATCGATCGCATTTTAATTAACCTTATTCGGCAAATCGACGTTCCGTATAAAAATAAACGACTTAATCGATCAGTTTGTTTTAAACGTAAACTTTACCGAAGCCAATTCTTCATTTGCTTTGATAATTTTTTTCTCCAAACCGGCTTTGAAGGCCATCACTTTTTTCATCAGCTCGTCATCGGCCGCAGCCAAGATCTGCGAAGCAAGAATGCCCGCATTTTGAGCTCCGTCCAATCCTACGGTGGCAACCGGTATACCCGGAGGCATTTGCAGAATGGACAAGATCGAATCCCATCCATCAATTGAAATGGATGCTTTGATCGGCACCCCGATGACGGGAATCGGGGTCAATGCCGCGATAACGCCCGGCAGGTGTGCTGCTCCTCCCGCTCCCGCAATAATCACTCGAATGCCTCTCCCGTAGGCTTTTTCGGCAAACTCCATTGCCTGCTTGGGTGTACGATGCGCCGATAGGGCATGCACTTCGAACGGAATTCCGAAATCGTCCAATACCTTTGCCGCTTTTTCCATGACGGGTAAGTCGGAGGTACTTCCCATAATTATGCTTACTTTTGCGTTCATATAAATCTTTTGGTTATTTTTGGGACAAATTTAGCATAAGTTACATAAGCGGCAAACAACAGGTTATCGGACGTTTACCGGCAAAAAAGATAATAGGGTGAAAGTTATTTCGTTACTTGATAAAAAATTTAAAATGTGTATCAATCGCACGCAGGTAAAAATCGGCATTGAACACATTGCCGATCGTATCAACAGCGATTATGAGGGGAAAGAAATTCTTTTTATTGCGGTTTTGAACGGGTCGTTCATGTTTGCGTCCGAGTTGGTGCGTAAAATAAAACCCTTGTGTCGTATTTCGTTTGTAAAAGTGGCTTCTTATCAAGGTGATGCATCCGAAGGGATCGTCAAAGAATTGATTGGTTTAAAAGAGGATTTAAACGGGAAGCATGTTATTTTGATTGAGGATATCGTCGATACGGGATTCACGTTGGAACACATCATGAAGCAGATCAAAGCGACATATAAACCGGCAAGTGTTGCCGTGACATCATTGCTGTTCAAACCGCAATCGTATCGCAAAAGTATTGTCATCGATTACGTCGGGATGGAAATTCCGAACGATTTCGTGGTAGGTTGGGGCTTAGACTACAACGGCTACGGTCGTAATTTTGAGGACATATACGCAATTATGGAAAATTAACCGAAACACGAATTTATATAAGCAACAAAATTCGAAGCCGTTGAGGTTTTACGAAGATGTTGTTCTAATATTATCAATAGATGTTAAATATTGTATTGTTCGGAGCCCCGGGAGCGGGAAAAGGAACGCAAGCGGTTTTATTGGCCGAAAAGCACGGATTGGTGCATCTTTCGACCGGTGAAATTCTACGAAAAGAAATTGCTGCGGGAACCGAATTGGGTAAACTTGCGCAAGAACGTATCGATAAAGGCGAATTGGCGCCCGATGAAGTGGTGATCGACATGATTCGATCGCAAATAGAAAAACATCCCCATGTCAAAGGATTTATTTTTGACGGATTTCCGCGTACCACTGAGCAAGCCGAAGCGCTCGATCGATTGATGGAAGAAAAAGGGATGCAAATTGCCGCAATGATTGCTTTGGATGTCGATACGGACGAATTGATCGATCGGTTGTTGAAACGGGGAGAAAAATCCGGACGCGCCGATGACAAGTCGCTCGACATCATTCGAAATCGCATTGAAGTATATCATCGGAAAACCGAACCCATTATCGAGTATTACGATTCGCAAAAAAAATACATACCGATAAACGGAACAGGTGACATTGAAGATATTTTCGAGCGTTTGCACCAACATGTCAAAAAAATAAAAATTGGTTAATCATTTTTTGAATCGAATGCTGGTAATCTCGATGTTGGTTTTCGATTCATTAACTTTGTCTCATGGCCGAATCTAATTTTGTCGATTACGTAAAAATATTTTGTCGTTCGGGTAACGGAGGAGCGGGTTCGGCGCATTTTCATCGCGACCGATTTACAACCAAGGGTGGCCCTGATGGCGGTGACGGCGGTCGAGGCGGTCACGTGATTGTAAGAGGTAACGGGCAATTGTGGACATTGATTCACTTGAAATATCAACGTCATGTTTTTGCGGGTAACGGTGAAAACGGATCCAGTGCATTGAAAACGGGCGCCGACGGAGAGGATAAAATTATTGAAGTTCCGTTGGGAACGGTGGCACGCGATGCGGAAAGCGGCGAGGTGTTATTCGAAATAACAAAACAAGACGAAACCCGCATATTGGCAAAAGGCGGGCGCGGCGGACTGGGAAACGATCATTTTAAGTCGTCGACCAATCAAGCGCCGCGTTACGCACAACCGGGAGAATCGGGCGAGGAAAGTTGGAAAATACTCGAATTGAAAATATTAGCCGACGTCGGGTTGGTCGGTTTTCCCAATGCCGGAAAATCGACGCTGCTTTCGGTTATATCGGCGGCAAAGCCCGAAATAGCGGATTATCCTTTTACCACTTTGGTCCCGAATCTCGGCATGGTGCCTTATCGCGATAATCGATCGTTTGTGGTGGCCGACATTCCGGGTATCATCGAAGGAGCGCATATGGGAAAGGGCCTCGGGATTCGTTTTTTGCGGCATATCGAACGCAATTCGATGCTTTTGTTCGTGATCCCTGCCGACAGTAAAAGTATCGAGGAGGAATACGCGGTGTTGCTCAACGAATTGAAAGAATATAATCCCGAATTGCTCGATAAAAAACGATTGGTAGCCGTCAGTAAGTGCGATATGCTCGACGAAGAGCTGATCGGCGAGATGAAAGCCGAACTCGTCAATTTGCCGCCTCATGTGTTTATTTCGTCGGTTGCGCAAACCGGTTTAACGGAATTGAAAGACAAGATTTGGCAAATGTTGAATGAATAAAATCAAAAAATTAAAGAATGCTTCGTTGGCTGCTTGATTTGGATAAAGATGTTTTTTTGTTTCTCAACGGGTTACATTCTCCCGAATGGGATAAGATTATGTGGTGGATTTCTCATGAAAATTCATGGATCCCCCTTTACGTAATCTTGTTAATCGTACTTATATACCAAGATCGATCGTATCGCGTCTTTTTTACGTTATTGTTTTTGGGTTTGGTCATATTGCTGAACGATCAAATATCGGTGTTGATCAAGAATTTGGTCGAACGCCCTCGTCCGACGCATAACCCTGAAATTGCGGATTTGGTGCATATCGTCAAGGATTACAGAGGCGGGCAATACGGTTTTGTATCTTCTCACGCCGCAAATGTTTTCGGTCTTGCGGTGTATCTTTTAAATCAGTTCAAAAATATCAAATGGAGTATTTTTCTGATAGTGTGGGCCACGGTGGTATCGTACAGCCGCATTTATTTGGGCGTACACTATCCTTTGGATATTATATGCGGAGCAGTGATGGGAATATTAATCGGTACGCAGTGCTACGTATACAAGGTTAAAACAACCGTTGCCGTACAACATCGCATTAACATTCGTAAGGAAAAAAAAGAAGAAAAGCGCAAGGCGCAAAAGGCTGCCGAGAAATCCGAAAACGTGAATTAATCGATTTTTCCTTAGCTTTGTAATTTCTTTACGGTCGATCGATTTCGACCGATATCAAACATCAATATTCAATCTCCGTTATCCATGGAAACCACTCGGCAACAAAAAGTAGCGCATCAGATAAAGAAGGACTTGAGTGAAATAT
This sequence comes from Bacteroidales bacterium, assembly GCA_031551455.1. GTDB lineage: Bacteria > Bacteroidota > Bacteroidia > Bacteroidales > UBA4181 > JAIRLS01. The sequence goes on from JAVBNP010000168.1 coordinate 11,200, forward strand.
TCATGCATTCAAACCGCGAAATTACGCAGGACAAAATGGTTACCGTCACAACGGTGCGCGTAAGTCCCGATTTGAGTTTTGCCAAAGTATATCTCAGCATTTTTCCGTCAAATGAACCGGATAAATTTTTGGAAAATCTGAAATACCATGTAAAACATATTCGTTACGAGCTCGGTAAAATGGTTCGTCACCAGTTGAGAATTGTTCCCGAACTGGCTTTTTTTATTGACGACAGTTTGGATTATGCCGAGCATATCGACGATCTTTTAAAGTAACGGCATGGAATACGACAAGGTCAAACGTACATTGGGAAATGTATTCAATCGCCGGCCTTTTCTGCGGAAATGTTTTTATCGGCTGCTCGATTTGTTACTGCTTCGCGCATGGCATATCAAAAAGGAATTACGCCGATTGAAAAAGATGTTGCCTGAAGACGCTTCGGTATTGGATGCCGGTGCGGGATTCGGACAATATACGTATTACATGTCCGGATTGGGGCCGAAATGGACAATCAAAGCAGTGGACGTAAAAACCGAGCAGGTGGATGATTGTAATCGCTTTTTTACCCAAATCGACCGAAACGATCGCGTGCATTTTGAAACGGCCGATTTAACCGAATTTTGTGAACCGAATCAATATCAATTGGCTTTATCCGTCGATGTGATGGAACATATTGCGGATGACGTTGCGGTTTTTCGGAATATATGCACATCGCTCGAATCGGGTGGAGTATTGTTGATCTCCACGCCTTCGGATCGGGGCGGTTCGGATGCCGACGATCATCACGGGTCGTTTATCGATGAACACGTTCGCGACGGGTACAATGTCGATGAAATACGAAACAAACTGTTAAACGCGGGGTTTTCGCAAGCGGATGTGCAATATACATACGGTAAGCCCGGGCACATATCGTGGTTGCTTTCGATGAAATATCCGATGTTGTTGCTTCGGGTATCGAAAATCTTTTTTGTTCTTTTACCGTTTTATTATCTCGTCGTTTTTCCGTTCTGTTTGCTGTTGAATTATCGGGATGTTTGCACGACGCATGCTTCGGGAACGGGATTGAAAGTAAAGGCCGTAAAATGATTCCGGAAACTTCCGAAGTCTTCAAATTGCGTAAAATATGATTTAATTTTTACGGCAAAAACAGGTATGTTTGCAACATAATATCAATCCGACAATATGCGATTTCGTTTCGTTATTTTATTATTCGTGTTGTCGACTTGCTTCGCATCGGTTTCGGCAAATGATACCGCTCGTGTCGTAAATTCGTTTCGATTCACGCTCGGAGCGTTTGGCGGGTTTGGAGCGGGATATTCGGAACCCGCAAGCAAAGAAACTTTCGAAATAAACTTCCAAGGCGGAATTATTTACAACCGGTGGTTGGCCGCGGGGATTCACGTGAATACGTTTTTTACCCTCAATCCGTTGGTCGATAAGTTGAGTGGCGACGATGCAGGATTGGTGGGCGTTTACGGAGGTATTTTCGCAAGTCCCATTATTTGGTCCAATGCTTTGGTACACGCCGCTTTTCCCGTTTTTATCGGATTTGGGGGCGTCAATTACGAACTATATGATCCGGAAGGATTGACCAATCAAATAGAAGATTCCGATCGATATTGGGTGCTTGAACCCGGTATCGAAATAGAAATGAATATTTTGAGATTCTTTCGCGTGGCCGTTGGCGGTTATTACAGGTGTTGCTCCAAAATACATCTTAATTACGAAAAAGGAGGCGAATCCATTGTACCGGATAATTTTCTCAATAATTTTTCGGTAGGTGTGAAATTGAGATTCGGAAAATTTTAAACATTACCGGTGAACTGCTTTTATTTTAACCGGTCATCGAGCGAAAAATGATTTAAATTCGGCAACAAATAAAAACCCTCCGTAGCGTATACGAAGGGCTTTGTTTCATGTCGCAGAAATCAACAGGCATTTTATTGGCCGCTCGTTGCCGTTTCAAGTTCTTCGGCCGCTTTTTTGAGTTCCTTATCAAAATCCTCGCGGTCGATTCCGGTTTGTTTTTCTATTTCACCAATTCCCGCATCCATCAGCACCGTTGTCCATTTGCCCATGAGGGTGATGATTTTCAGCTTATCCATTGCACCGACTTTTCCGGCTTCCAACGCATCGGCGAGCGTTTTCATCGGAACTTCCACTTCTTTTTCGAGCGTTTCCCAATCCGCTTCCGTCATGTTTCCTTTATTTTTTTCGACTTTTTCGATGGCTTTCTCGATTTGTCCGATGGCTTGGTTAACGGCGGACGATCCTCCGCAACTTGCAAGTATAATTACCGCAAGCACCGACATCATTAATTTTTTCATGTTACTTATTTTTGGTTTTATGATTGCATAAATTCCGAAAAAACGAATGATTTTTCAAATTGTTCATATGTTCGATATGCTGCAATCTTTTTTGTTGATTTTGTTTTTGAGAATTACAGAGTTATTGCGACCGCAGCACTTGTGATAAGAATGGCGCTTAATACCCATGACAGAACTCCCACAACCACGATCACGCAAACCAAGCTGACGATAAAATAGGCGGTGATTTTGTCGGCGGGAGTTTTCATCATCGGTTGCAAACCCGTGTAAAGAATGTACAATCCGTAAAGTCCCACAATCCCGGCTATAATCGACAAAGAGGGAAGAATATAAAGAATCCCCGCAACAAACATGGGTGTATAAGAATAGGCCACCAACGCAAAAGCTTTATCGAAATTTTTTGTCGAGCCGAAACTGTCAGCCAATAAGTTAATGATCAATGCGGTGAGATATACGCCGCCGACCATGGAAATATAGGAAACGACAGCTTGCCGAATCCCCGCACCGATGCTTCCGCCGATGTGCACGCCCAATACGGAATGTCCCACCAATCCGTAGCCGATGAAATTTCCTATTGCCGGGATTAATGCCAATAACAAAAGATACGAAGTAAGTATTTTCGCGTTGGGATATTGTTCCGCCTCAATGGTTCCCCACTCTTCCTTCGGGGTTAATAAAATGTTTTTAACTCGTTTTACGATGTCCATTTGACTTTGAGTTTTGGTTAATGAATATTCTTAATTTTAAAAAAAATATAACGGCATAAATTTTATCCGACAATTGTTTTATCTTCAGGTGTTTATTGTTTTAATGCCGTCAATTCCATGCTATTTTGCAATTTGTCTTTATCGTTGTATGATTCGGTTTTTACCGTACCGATGCCGGGGGCATACCACGAAATGCTTTTTGATGCCACGTTTCTTTTCATAACCGTGGTGGTGCAAGTTTGAGTGATTTTGTGACATTTAAATGTTCCGGCCGGAACCGTTACATCCTCAACGGCCAAACATTTTCCTTCGGTCAGCTTCATTTCCGTTTTCATTTTCATGATTCCCATGTCCATCGTCATGGTAACATCCGCATCTTTCAGCGACTGTCCCGGCATCATGTTGCCGGGCAATTCCATCGGTATGCCGGTAATTTCCATTTTGAGGTTTTTCATTTGAGGATCTTTTTGCATATTGGCAAACATTTCGTTCATATCCAATATCACCACGTCGTCTTTAATGATCACTTTAAAAGAAAGTTCCGACGATACGTCGCCGACGGGTTTCATATCTTTATCCAACGACTCAACCACATACGAAACAGTTAAGTTACTGCCCGTTCCTTCCACATCTTTAATGAGGTGACGTGTGTAATTCTCGATTTTTCCCTTTCCGTTTTTCAGCGCATAAGTTAATACCGTTCCCGCTTTGGTGGAGAAAAACGTATTTTGTGCATATATTCCCGTTGTTGTCATGGTGACAACAAACATTAAAATCATTATTTTTTTCATTGGTCAAATAAAATTATAAAGTTAAATAAACAAAAAAGCCCCCATGCTTCGTCTTTTGGTATGTTCATACGGGTGTTATGGGCGACGTGCATGGAGGCACTTTAAATCATTAATTATATATGTGTGATTTCCACTTGGTAAATTTAAATTGCATATGGTAAAATACGGACATAAACGTTTGCTTTTCATGCTGTTTTTGATGTAATGTTTTTTCCCGCGCAGGTTTTTTCAACATTTTAAACCAATACAAAAGTATAGGTCGGCTGTTTCTTATTTACCCCCCTAAAGGGGGTTTTTCACGAGTCAAAAACAAAACTTTTTGTCCGGTTTATCGATTTATGGTTACTTGCTTCATCCGAAAATATTTGTTGAACGAATTAAGGTATCGATGCAAATGAACTTTTTCAAATCAACATCTCCGTTTAATCCAAATATAAAAGGATCGGAGATTTGCCGAATTCCAAGTTTTGTTTGAAATTCGACATACCCCCCAAAGGGGGTTTTGAAAAAAGGCGTAAAATGATATCTTTGTCGTCGATTCGGATTTATGACATATGTGAAGATGGAAAAAACGATGCACCGATTCTCTTTTATTATATTCCTAACCGTTTTTTTGTCGGGAATAACTTCCAGCATACGGGCACAAAATTTGGATTCGCTCGAACAAATTGTGCAAACGGGTAACTTAAAAATAGCCGATCGGTTGAACTTATATCATGATTTGAGTTACGGCTATGCTTATACCGATTTCGACAAGTCTGTTTTTTATGCACGTGAAGGAATTGCTCTTGCCCAAAACGAAAATAATCAGGTGATGACGGGAGCCTTTTATCAGGATTTGGGTATTGCGCATTACCTGTTCAGTAGAATTGATTCGGCTTCCGTGTATTTGAATACGGCCCTCGAATATGCCCGAAAAACGGGAAATGAACAATTAAAAGCCGCCGTGAACGCCGTTTTGGGAAGTTTGTATTATCAAAAAGGCTTATATACGGATGCCATGCAGCAATACATGCAAGCCTTGCCCATTCTCGAAAAAGAGCGAAGAAAGGAACAACTAAGTGTCTTGTACGGCAATATAGCCGATTTGTATCAAGCTTTGCATAATCACGATCAAGCGCTTTATTATTATTTTAAAGCCGAGTCCGCAGCTCGCGAGTTGGACGATCAAAGCAGTTTGGCTTGTGCGTGGATCGGTTTGAGCAATGTGTATTTGGAAAAAGAGGAATATGACAAGGCGTTGACTTATGCCGAAAAAGCGCTGAAAATACTACGACTTCTTGATGATCATGTCAATGAGGTAATTGCCTTGAATACGGTGGGGCGTTGTTATTATAAAGGATATAAAAATTACGATAAGGCCCGAGAATATGCCGAAGAAGGTTTGAAAATATCGGAAGCAAGCGGTTTTCCGACAAGTAAGGCGGTTTCATTACATCTTTTATCCGATATTGCTTTCAATCGGGGTGAATATAAAGCAAGCGAAGATTTCGCTTTTCGGGCATTGGATGCCGATTCTTCCGACATTAATATCAACGGCGATTTGATATCCAATATTGCATTGGCAAACATCGAAATGGGCAACGGAGAGAAGGCAGCCCGATATTTCAAAAAATATACGCATTTGATTAATGTTCGCGCTGACAGAGAGTTCCAAAGTGCGCTTTCGGAAATGCACGTAAAATACGAAACCGAGAAAAAAGGAATACGAATTGCCGCTTTGGAAAAAGAAAAACGGCTTTCCGATCGATTGGCCATTATGGGCGGGGTACTGTTAATTGCGGTATTCGTAATTATGTCGTTAAGATACAGAGTGGCGCAGAATAAAAAGCGATTAGCCGAGCAATTGATTTTACGGAATAAACAGGAACAGCAATTGATGGCTACGAAAGCGGTATTGGAAGGCGAAACTTCCGGGCAAAGCAAGTTGGCCAAAATATTGAACGACAGCTTGAATGGAAAATTATCCGTAGTGAAAATGAAATTATTGCAATTGAAAAAGGATCATTTTTCGAAAGAAGAAAAAGAGAATTTTGAAGAAACGATCGAGATACTCGACGGTACCATCAAAGAATTAAGTCGAACCGCCGTGTATATTATGCCGCAGTCACTTGTTCGAAAAGGCCTTAAGGATTCGTTAACCGATTTTTGCAAAACCATACCATGTGCTCAATTTCTTTTTTTCGGTGAAGACAGGCGGTTGGACGGCATGCTGGAATTAACCATATATCGTGCGGTTTACGAATTGGTAACCGCCGCGTTGCAACACGAAGGAACAACGGAAATACGCGTACAATTAATATCGGGACTTGATAATGTGTCATTGACGATTCAAGAAAGTACCAATGATATCAATATAGAGTCGTTCGAAAATTCGATTATCGCACCTATTCGCACACGGGTTAAAACATTGAAAGGTTTTGTAAATGTTTCTTATTCGGGGAATACCGGTATGGAAACGGAAATCGAATTTAACTTGAATTAACGCTTACTTGATCCGCCAATAAAACGAAAAATGTCATGATACGGGTGATGATTGCGGATGACCATAAAATTTTGACGGAGGGATTAAGCAAACTGATTAATGAATCCGGTTTGGCTGTGGTTTCGGCCGTTGCATATAATGCTCGCGAGTGTCGCAGTCTGTTGGCATTCGGGTTACCCGACGTTTTGTTGCTCGACATTAATTTACCGGATGCCGACGGGACGGAATTGTGCAAAGAATTAAAAACGATTTATCCGCAGCTGAAGATATTGGCATTAACCAGTTACGATGAGTACACCATCATCCGGCAAATGTTGGAAAACGGTGCTTCGGGTTATATTCTCAAAAGCGTTATGTCCGAGGAAATGTTGGAAGGGATTGAAGCTGTTGCCGCCGGAGAAATATTTCTTTGCCGCGAAGTGGACCGGTTAATGAAAAGTCAAACCGAATCAACCGTATGGCTTACTAATCGCGAACGGGAACTCTTGAAACTGGTAGTGGAAGGATATACCAACCCCGAAATTGCCCGTAAAATATTTCTCAGTCCCGAAACCGTTAAAGGCTACCGCAAAAATCTGCTGTTGAAACTCGGTGCCAAAAATACCGCCGCATTAGTGAAAATAGCGTTGGAGCAAAAGTTGATTTAATCGACAAGTTTTTCTTTCATTTCGGCAATACCGACAACGAGTAAACCAAATCGGCAGTTTCGTACCACGGTTTTTCGTCGGGTTCGGTAAGCAATCGAAGCGAATACAATTCGACTTTTCCCCGATAGCCTTTCATCCCCAGCTTGGTCATGATTCCGTTCGAATCAAAAAATGTCACGGAAACACAATGATCGATATTGGCGTCGTCTCCAGCTACGGCTATTTTGTAGCGCACAAAACTATCCAATCCGCTTATTTTTCCGCTTTCTTCGAATTGTACCGTCTTTCGGGTTGCGTCATCTGCAAAGGTTTGTTGCGACATTACGCGATTGATTAACAACCGTACAACCGTAATTCCCAAATCGGTCGCTCGATTCACTTGATCGGTGTCGGTCTTGGTATAAAAATCGGTGTGATTGCGAAAAGTCAGTACTAATTTATCATCCTGCAGCCGCATGCGATAAAATACCTCGTTATCGATCAATGTTGCCAACGTATCACCGTTCCATGACATCGGGTATTTCCAATTACCCTCCACGTCCTCATTCCAAAATGTAATGCTATCCTTGGTTTGGTTATGCGGAATATCAATTTCGGTGGGGCCGAAAGAAATCGTACCGATGTTACTCAACGAAAGACTGTCGGAAAAATAAGAAGCGACCCACCTTCCGACAAATTGATCGTGGTTACTCGATGGTTTCTGCCGACAACCGAACGCAAACGTAAACATCGCGATAACCAAATACGGTAATCCCCTTTTTAAACCGGCGATAAGATTCATAAATCATTTCGTGTTAAATATTCACGACGATTCCGTAAATTGCATTTACCTTCAAGTAACAAGGTAAATATGGGGATTGTTGTTCTCTTTTTAATAATTTTTTGTCTTGAATCTTGAATCTATAACCCTAACGTTCCCTGTTCCACTTTACCGTCAACTTCAAAAGGTATGTTCGGAAAATGATCCGTTGGTGCCGTCGGATCTTGTTCCGGAGGCGTATTTTCCCTTTGCGGCAACGATTCGGCCGGCGGTAACGGTTCGATTTCTTCCACTCGGGCAAGTTCCAAGGTCGATAGACGCTTTCCTTTGGCGCGGAAACTTTTCACGGCGATGAATTCGTCGGCAACAACAATTTCTTCCGGTTTATGCTTCGAATGTCCGCCGAAAACGATTTTAAAACGCGGACGTATTTCGCGGCTCAAACATTTCAATTGTTGCACGCCTTCACCCACGAACGAAGTAAGTTGGGATGATTGTTCGAACGTAAACCTTTTCAAATACCAAAATTTCGACTCGGGATCATAGTATACGATCGAGAAAACAGCCGTCGGATCGTATTTTTCCATCAACCGGATATTGTTTTCGAAGTGCAACGATAAATCGTAACCCGACGTGCGGTAATTTCCGTCCTCGGTTACAACCAGTATCTTATCTTTTCCGGTATATTCGCCCAACAATGTGCCGCGACCGTCTTCATTGAGTCGTTGCACGTCGGCATCCCACCAAACGGGTTTGCCGCCGAGCGTGGAACCGCCTTTTTCTTTGAGTGTGATTTTGTGAATGGCGTAACGTGTAAGAATGTTACCTTGCGCGTCGCGGCCTTTGATGGCCACATCGGCAAAATTGACATCCATGATGAGATTGCGCAACCGCGGACGCGGTTTGAGCGTTACACGTAACAATTCGGCCTCGCCGTTGGGATTGGCGCTTAAATAAAGCAATTGCGAACCCGGCTCGCCTTTGGTGAGAAAATATTCCTTGTCGCGCATGATGCCCGATATGGCACAACGCTTGATCATGATCGGTCCGTTACGACCGTCGCGATACACCACATTGTAAATGGTTCGGTTATCATTACGTTGGAATACGTTCACATATTCCAAATTTTTTCCCATGAATGCTTTTTCGGAAACTTTGCTTACGATATACGACCCGTCCTTACGAATCGCAATGATTTCATCCAAATCCGAACAATCGCAGACATATTCGTCCTTTTTTAAGCCGTAGCCCACAAAGCCCTCGTCGCGATTGACATACAGTTTTTCGTTGGCAATAACCACGCGGGTGGCGGCAATCGTATCGAAACTGCGCAATTCCGTTTTGCGTTCGCGGCCCGTGCCGTATTTTTTCTTGATACGTTTAAAATAATCGATCGTGTAACGGACGAGACCGGCAAGATCGTTTTTTACCTTTTCCATCTCGTCTTCCACGCCTTTAATATGCTCATCGGCTTTCTTGATGTCGAACTTCGAGATACGACGTACCGGTTTTTCGGTCAGTTTGATGATATCCTCGTGTTTGATTTCGCGACGAAGCAGGGAACGAAACGGATCAAACGCTTTATCGATGGCTGTCAGTTGATCTTCCCACGATGCGGTATCTTTTTCCAATTCGCGGTAGATACGTTGTTCGAAAAATATCTTTTCTAACGACGAATAATGCCAATCTTCTTCAAGTTCATTCAAACGAATTTCCAACTCCTGCCGCAACAATTCTTTCGTTTGATCGGTATTGATACGCAGAATATCCGACGTGCCGATAAATACCGGTTGATCGTTTCGGATAACGCAGGCATACGTTGAAATCGAAAGTTCGCAATCCGTAAACGCATACAACGCATCGATGGTCATGTCGGGCGATACGTCGTTGGCCAAGTGGATCAATATTTCGACGTTTTGCGCCGTATTATCGTCCACCTTTTTGATTTTGATTTTGCCCTTATCGTTTGCTTTTACGATGGATTCAATCAGTTTGGTGGTGTCCAGTCCGAACGGAATTTCGGTGATGGCAAGCGTTTTACTGTCCACCTTATTAATGCGCGCGCGTACTTTTACTTTACCGCCGCGCGCACCGTCATTGTAACCGGCGCAATCGGCCATGCCGCTCGTCGGAAAATCGGGAAACAGCACGAACGGTTCGTTTTTGAGATATGAGACGGCTGCATCAATCAATTCGTTGAAATTGTGCGGTAATATTTTTGATGCGAGCCCTACGGCAATTCCTTCGACTCCTTGTGCCAACAACAACGGAAACTTCATCGGAAGCGTCACCGGTTCCTTGTTGCGTCCGTCGTACGACGACATCCATTCGGTGGTTTTCGGATTAAACGCCACCTCGAGTGCGAATTTCGACAATCGGGCTTCGATATAACGAGGCGCCGCCGCACGGTCGCCCGTAAGAATGTTTCCGAAATTACCTTGCGTTTCGATGAGCAAATCCTTTTGCCCGAGTTGTACCAATGCATCGCCGATAGAAGCATCGCCGTGCGGATGAAATTGCATGGTGAACCCGATGATGTTGGCCACCTTGTTGAATCGCCCGTCGTCCATGCGGAACATGGCATGTAAAATTCGACGTTGTACGGGCTTGAGGCCGTCTTCGATATGCGGCACGGCACGTTCAAGGATTACGTATGAAGCATAATCCAAAAACCAATCACGGAACATTCCCGTGATGCGGTGCGTTTTGCCCTCTTCCGCATTCAATAAGGCGTCGTATTTGCCCGGTTTGCCATCATCGTTGTCAAAATCACCGTTATCCGCGATTTGTTCATCCGTCGGATCCGGCAACTCTTCTGTACCGTTATCGTCTTTTTCTTCCAATTCGTCGCTCATCCTTCGACTTTTCGATTTTTAATTTACAAAGATACGTCGAAACATGACTACATTTATTCACGGTTTTTCCTCAAATAGTCTCATTTTTAGGTTTATTTTGCTGAATTTTAGCTCTTTCAAATGTTGATAACTATTTTGATCTCTTTTGTTTTGGCGTAAATTCTAATGATCGAAAAAGATGTTTTACAGATAAGATATCTTATAAACAGCAACTTGAATTAAAAGGTCAATATCCTGTCCAAAAATTCCAAAGAGAGTTCGTGGGTCGGATTGAATCGATCGCTTGCGACATAATTCAGCAAACTCGCTTTTAATTGACGGGCCGCGGGCCGTTTTGCGGCATCTCGGTCGAGATCCATTGTGCAAATCAACAACTTCCCTTTTCCGACACGGGTTTCAGAAATAAGCCCCAACTTATAATTACGTTCGTAATTGTCGATCATTTGCACGATCGGACGATAATCGGGCGGTGTTTCATTCAGGATAACGGATTTCGATCTGTCAAATCGGTCGTTCCAGTCGTACGGATTACGATCACCGGCAGTCATATAAGATGTTTGTGCCGTATATCTGCCCAGAAGATCTGCCCACTGCCAATCGCTGTGCGCTTCCGTCGGAAAATCGGCCAATGCCGGGTGTTCAGGGTCGCAAAGAATGCTTAAAGTACCTATTTGATTGAAGAGCCTCATGCTCCAAAATGCCGGCATATATGAACCGGGGATGGCGCTTTTGCTTTTGGTTACCGGAGGAAATTGACGAACTTCATCGGGGCCCATGAATGAACTTTTTATTTCGAACAAACCTTGCTGCGGAGACGAGAACAATAACACACATTCTCCGTTCTTCAACAGTTCTTTGGTCTTTTCATCAAAAGCATACGATATTTTCACGCTTCGGGGTGCGGGGGGATTCTTTTTGGGATAAACCCATATGTTCCAACTGTTGGAAGTTTCCGCAGCGCTCAACGTTACAATCAATCGCACGGCTTCGGAAACGTTTCGCAGGTTTGCTTTGATCTCGCCCAACGAGGTTACCTTTCCGGTTATGATTTCTTTATTTGCAAAACTTCCGGAGGCGATCATATTACCTTGTTCGTCTTTAATTGTCCATGCGGCCGATGATTTTGCGTTTTCGGGGGCATAGTGCGAAATTTCCGCTTTTGCTTCGAATTTCTCGTCATTCGTGTAGATACGCTTCGACATTCGCAGCAAGCAAACGGTGGGTCCGCAGAAACGCTTGAATTCTTCGGGAGCGATAATTCCTTTGGAATCCCAAAAAGCATCCAACCATCCGATAATGGCGCATCCTTCACCCGTAAAATCCCGTGCTTCGACCAACGAAAACCCTCCGTAAGGAAACGTTCTCAAACAACCCTCGATTTCTTCTTTGTACAGGGAAACGGCAAATTTTCCGCTTGCATCGGCAAATGCCTTGTTTTGATCCGACATGTGATGTTCGGCAAGCGAATTGCGGTAGTTCTCGTAATTGTAAGGTTTGAGATTTCCGGTAAATTTCGACAGTTGGTCAAAATTCGGATAGCTTGCCCATTGTCCGACTTCGTGGGCAATGGTGGGCATGGGCATTCGTTTGTAACGCTCTGTTTCTTCCGTGCGGATAAGCGACCACCTGTCCCAATCGGTTAACGGACCTTTCACGCCCCGTTGGCCTATTTCCGTTCCTCTTTCCGCAAAATCGCCTTTGGTGATGGTATCACCGTCTTGGCAACGATATAACATTCGGGTATCGAAGACTTTTCCTTTTTTTACCAATATATCCATGGGCCCCGGCGATTCATTCCCCATGGCCATAAATGTAAACGAAGGATGGTTCCCGTAATTTTCGAGAATTAACTCTGTTTCGTCGGCCAGAAACTGTTCCCGTTCGGCGTGATTGCCGAATGATCCCCAGAACGGGATTTCGATTTGCAGAAAATATCCCAATTCGTCGGCTGCTTGAAATGCCGCTTCGGGAGGACACCACGAATTGAATCTCATGAAATTCAAGCCGTACGATTTGCAGATTCCCAATACATGGAGCCATGATTCTTTATCCATCGGAGGATATTGCGTTTTCGGGTAAACGGCTTCGTTATTGGCTCCTCTCACCAATATCGGCCTTCCGTTCAATATGAATTGACCGTTTTCGGTGGTCAACGTTCTTTTACCGTAACTGACAACTTTTGTGTCGATATAGTTCCCGGCTTTAAGGTTAACGGTTAAGGTGCTTATCCGGGGAGAAAATTCGTCCCACTCGGGTTCTTCCGATTTAAAAGGGATACCGATGATTGCACCTGCTGCCGGAATTGTTACCGGGGTATTTTGTACCACGGCTTGTTGCA
>JAVBNP010000202.1:0-10926 GCA_031551455.1 Bacteroidales bacterium
TCGAAAGGCAATAGTCTTTGATAAAATCGTATTTCATGGTGTTGAAATTTTCACAAAAATAAACTCATCGGAAAAGATGAATGGTGTAAAAAATCGACTTTTATTTGAAAATTCCGTAAACTTGATATCCGATATAGAAAAACGTTTCTCTCGCCAAGAATCGGGTTTTACTCTTGACGGATTCATATTTTGTTGTTTTGGTGGGAGACGAATACGCATGGAATCCGCAGTCCTTTGCCATCAGCATGGCTCTTTTCATATGCAGCGGGTCGCTCACAATCAGAAAAGTCGACAGATTGTTGTCGTTAACAATTTCAGTAACATATTCCAGGTTTTCCCGGGTGATGGTGGACTGTTCTTCAATAAGGACATCCTTTTCGGGAACACCGTTTTCCACGGCATACTTTTTAGCGATAAACGATTCGGAATATTTCTTTCCTTCGCCTTTTCCGCCCGTAAAAATCAACTTTTTAACATATCCGTTTTTGTAAAGCCAAATACCGTGTTTTATTCTTTCCTCGAACACGGGTGAAGGCTTGTTACCTTGGATACCCGCTCCCAAAACAATCGCTGCGTCGGCCGTTCGAGTTTCATCTGCATTTCCGTACAGGTAAATGCTCAATGAGGTCAAGAGGGCATAGAACAACAATACGAGAAGACAGATAAGACATATCTTTTTAAGTTTTATCTTATGTTTCATTATGCTGATCTCTGCATTGGTTTTAGATTTTTATTCAGTCCGCATTGTCATGGTAATACAGGTGGCTTATAATCGTTTCACCTTATTTCTAACTTGCAGTAAAGATACGATTAAAACCGACTAAACGCCTGCCAAACGAAAGCTAACCCGATTGGATACAAAGGCGGAGTGAAGCTAAAAACAAATACTATTCTTGTAATTTTCTTTCAAAACCTTATCTTTGCAGTGTTGTTTATTTAGAATGGATATAAATAATTATTGAAAAAGGTCACACATAATATATTGAGATACTTCTTGTTGTTGCTGTTCGTTGGTTACTGCATCAACATCAGTTTCTTTACGCACACCCATGTGGTGAATGGCGTGACCATCGTACACTCGCATTTTTACAAAGGTGCTGCGGACGATAAACGACAAGCGCCTCATGGACATAGTTCGTCGGAAATACAACTGATTTCGGCTATCTCGCATTTCGTGAGTACGGGCGAAGCTCCCGAATTACTTGTTGCCGACAATTCCCCACGAGAAGTTCATTTCATAGCAATTCCACAAAACACAGTCCCGGTTTTGGTACAATTCGAGGCCGAGCATCACCTTCGCGCACCACCGCAACTACTTGCCTAATGTTTGTATCAACAGACATTAACCACATCATCAATTTTTGTTTTTGAATTTTACGAAAGCCCTTTTCGTGGCTTTATGGTGACTTTTCCATGATTTCGTATCCCAAGATAATACGTGTGCTGATGTGGAACGGCTTGCGTTCAAAAAATCTAATTATTATTTCTCATTAAATCATAACACAAAATGAAAACTCTATATATCACATTGTTGTGCCTATACGCGACCATCACGGGCTTTGCCCAAAACCAAGGAAAATGTGAACTTTTGGGACATGTGTTCGATGAAAAAACCGAAGAACACCTGCCTTTTGTCAATATCTACATCAAAGGAACCACAATCGGCACCACCACCGATGCCACGGGGCATTTCATGTTGACCAAACTTCCCGAGGGTACGGTTACTGTCGTGGCGAAATACGTGGGATACAAAACCATTGAAAAAGAAGTAACGTTGACACCGGGCAAAACCATCGAGGTAATGATTGCCATGACGGAAGCGTCGCTTGAACTGAACCCCGTGGTGGTATCGGCCAATCGCAACGAAGTGTCGCGCAAGGAAGCGCCCGCCATCGTGAATGTGCTGTCGCCGCTGACATTCGAGGCCACCAATTCAAGCGTACTTTCGAGCGGGTTGAACTTCATGACGGGCGTGCGGGTGGAAAATAACTGCCAAAACTGTGGCTACCAACAGGTTCGTATCAACGGGTTAGACGGACAATATTCGCAGATATTGATCGACAGCCGCCCGATTGTGAGCGCCCTGGCAGGCGTATACGGTATCGAACAAGTACCCGCAGAGATGATCGAGCGAGTGGAAGTGCTCCGCGGGGGTGGTTCGTCGCTCTACGGCTCAAATGCCATTGCGGGTGTGGTGAACATCATCACCAAAGAGTCGCTGAACAACTCGGGCTCGCTGTCTGACATTTTGACCCTCGTGGGCGGCAAGGCCGGAGACAACTCAACCAATCTGAACGTATCGCTGGTAAGCAACGACCGCAAGGGTGGAGCGTATGTGTTCGGCAACATCAGGCACCGCCAACCTTTCGATGCCGATGGCGACGGTTTTACCGAACTGCCCGAATTGAAAAGCTCGACCGTCGGGTTCAGAGGATTTTACCGAACTTCGGATTATTCGAAACTGACGTTGGAATATCACAACATCACGGAGAAACGCAGGGGCGGCGACAGTCTGAATCGTCCGCCGCACGAGGCAAACATTGCCGAAATGTTGGAACACGACATCAACGGCGGCGGGTTTAAGTTCGACCTCTACACACCCGATTACAGGCAGAAAATCAGCTTGTATGCATCGGCGCAATATACCGACCGTAACAGTTACTACGGAACGGGGCAAAATCCGAATGCTTACGGTAGTACCACCGACCTGACAGCCGATGGGGGAGTGCAGTATTCGTATGATTTCAAGAAATTGTGGTTTATGCCCGCCAACCTAATTGCGGGCGCGGAGTACAATTACGAGAAACTGCATGATGAGATGACGGGCTACAACCGCGATATACGCCAGACTACCGATATGAGCAGCTTTTTCGTGCAAAACGAATGGAAGAATGAGATGGTTAGCTTCCTGTTGGGGGCACGGTTGGACAAGCACAACATGCTGGATAACCCTGTTTTCAGCCCGAGATTGAATATCCGCTACAATCCCGTGGAGGATATCGGGTTGCGTGCAAGCTATTCGGAAGGCTTCCGCGCTCCGCAAACCTTTTCGGAAGACCTGCACATCACCATGGCAGGCGGTAAGGCTGTCCTCGTTGAATTGGCTCCGGACCTGCAACCCGAACGTTCGCGCAGCTTCAACCTGTCGGCCGACCTGTACCACACTTTTGGCGAGATACAGGCCAATTTGCTGATCGAAGGCTTTTACACCGCTTTGCGCGATGTGTTTATAGAGGAAGAAATCGGCACAAATGCCACCGGCGACATTATTAAACTGAAAAGAAACGGCAGCGGGGCAGTGGTACAAGGTGTCAACATCGAGACCAAGATTGCATTCTCTGGTAATTATCAATTGCAAGCGGGAGTGACTTTCCAAAGTAGCAGATACAAGGAGCCCGAGCAGTGGGGCGATACGGAAGACGCCGTCACCCGCGACATGCTGCGTACCCCCGATTTTTACGGATATTTCACGGCAACGGCAACCCCGTTGAAACGCCTAACGCTGGCTTTGTCGGGTACCTACACAGGGCGCATGTATGTGCCGCACATGGCAGGTTACATCGACACTGAACGCTTGGAGAGAACCCCTGCCTTTTTTGATGCCAATTGCAAGCTGTCGTATACTTTCTGTTTGAAGGGCAACATAAAACTCCAATTGAGTGCGGGAGTGCAGAATATCTTCAATGCCTACCAGAGCGATTTTGACCAAGGTCCGAACCGCGACTCGGGCTACATCTACGGCCCGGTAATGCCGCGGAGTTATTTTGCAGGAGTGAAGTTGAGCATGTAATACCGTTTTTGTCGAAAGCCTATTAAAAATTAATTTAAATAAAAATTATTTGCAATTGATAAATATTATTATTTAATTTGTTGAAAAAAAATTGGATATGGATATAGCTGCAAAAATAAGGGCGAAAGGGATCAAAGCAACTCCGCAAAGACGGCTTGTTTACAAGGTAATGGAAGAATTATGTCATGCTCCCGTAGATGCGATTATCGAAAAGGTGCAATCACAAAGCCCGGGAATAACTGTGTCTACCATTTACCGCATCCTCGACTCGTTTTGCGAAGTGGGGCTTTTAACCCGTTTCAGCCATCCGAGCGGGAAGCCGTACTTTGACATCACCCCTTCGAACCATCATCATATTTACACGGATAGCGAGGTGCTGGATTATATGGACGAAGAACTGACGGAGTTCATCAAAAAACGCTTGCAAGGCGGACGGTTTGAAAACCTGGACATCGAAGAAATCTCAATTCAAATATTTGCTAAAAATAACCTTAAAAAGTAGACAATTATGGAAAAGAAGAAGATGACAACAACGTCAGGCCGCTTAGTGGCGGATAACCAGAATGCACAAACGGCAGGACAACACGGCCCCATGCTGGTGCAAGACCCGTGGTTTCTCGAAAAACTTGCCCATTTCGACCGCGAAATAATCCCCGAACGACGCATGCACGCCAAAGGCTCGGGAGCGTACGGCACGTTCACCGTAACAAGCGATATTACGAAATACACCCGTGCTTCGATTTTTGCAACCATTGGCAAAAAGACCGACTGCTTTGTCCGTTTCTCCACGGTTGCAGGCGAACGCGGTGCAGCCGACGCCGAGCGTGATATCCGCGGCTTTGCTATGAAGTTTTATACCGACCAAGGTAATTGGGATTTGGTGGGTAACAATACGCCCGTATTTTTTTTACGCGACCCGTTGAAATTCCCCGATTTGAACCATGCGGTGAAACGTGACCCGCGCACGAACCTTCGCAGTGCCAACAACAACTGGGATTTTTGGACACTCCTGCCCGAAGCGCTGCACCAAGTTACCATCACGATGAGCGACCGCGGCATTCCCTATTCGTACCGTCATATGCATGGCTACGGCAGTCATACGTACAGTTTCATCAATGCGGATAATATCCGTACCTGGGTGAAATTCCATCTTCATACCATGCAGGGTATCAAAAACCTGACCGATCAAGAAGCCGAGGCAATCATTGCCAAAGACCGTGAGTCGCACCAACGCGATCTGTATGATGCCATCGAACGTGGCGATTTTCCCCGCTGGAAGGTTGAAATACAGGTAATGACCGAACAGGAAGCGGACGAATACCGCATCAATCCTTTCGACTTGACCAAAGTATGGTCGCAAAAGGAGTTTCCATTGATCGACGTGGGTATTCTTGAATTGAATAAAAATCCCGAAAATTATTATGCGGAAGTTGAACAATCGGCGTTTAACCCGATGAATGCGGTTGACGGTATCGGCTTTTCACCCGACAAAATGTTGCAAGGCCGCCTGTTTTCGTATGGCGATGCGCAGCGGTACCGTTTGGGCGTGAACCACAACCAAATTCCCGTTAACCAACCGCGCTGCCCCTTCCATGCGTTCCATCGTGACGGCGCCATGCGTGTGGACGGAAATCACGGCTCGACATTGGGTTACGAACCCAACAGTTACGGTGAATGGCAAGATTCGCCCGAAAAGAAAGAACCACCGCTGAAACTTCACGGTGATGCCTATAACTATAATGAACGCGAGTATGATGACGACTATTTCAGCCAGCCCGGTGATTTGTTCCGCCTAATGTTGCCCGCGCAGCAGCAGATATTGTTCGAGAATACCGCCCGCGCCATGGGAGATGCCGAACTCTTCATCAAACACCGCCACGCCCGCAACTGCTATAAAGCTGATCCCGCTTATGGCGAAGGAGTGGCCAAGGCGCTCGGTATTAGCCTTGATGAAGCGTTGAAGTCAACCCGATGAATCATTGGCGGATAAAAATAAAAGCCCGTTAAGGAATTATCGGGCTTTTGTTATTACAATAGTGTAATTAAGTTTGTGATTATCAGGGCAAAATTAATGAATACACAACATGTTTATTTACCGTTGTCATATATCATCACTTTACGATTCCGGTTTCCGTGGGTATCCGCATGGTAAAACACACACCGCCGGTGTCCCCGTTTTCTACGGTAACCGTGCCTTTGTGCGCTTCCACGAAGCCTTTGACAATGGACAATCCCAGGCCGAGGCCGCCGGGTTGACTATCATTATGCCGCCAAAACTTATCGAATACGTGGGACAAATCGCCGGGTTCAAATCCCGGGCCTTCGTCTGTCACTTGCAATACGAGGTGATTGTCATCGGATGCCGCTTTTAATCCGATGGTTGTTCCGACGGGAGCGTAAATGCCGGAATTATATACCAAGTTATGCAACACCGTCTCCATTAGTCCGAAATCGAGCATTACCACCTGCATGTTTTCGGGCACGGATATTTTAATCGAAAAATATTGAAGTTCTTCTACGAGAATTTCCACTACCGACCGAAAAAGATCGTTGATATCACACCAGTCCGCACGGACGGCAATTCGCCCCGACTCAAGTCGAGACATATTTAACAGGTTTTCCACCAGACGATTAAGTCGTTTAGACGCATCCGTGATTTCCCCGTAAAGCTCGGTTTTGACAGATTCCGGAAGCTCGTTGGAGAGGAGATCCGAAGCGCCCATGATGGTGGATATCGGTATCCGCAGTTCGTGGGATATTGAATTGAACAGCGTTTTGTAGAGCTTGTCCGATTCGTTGAGGATACCGGTTTTACGAGCCAGTTGCCCCATATACTGATGTTCAATAGCTTGAGCTATTTGAGACAAGAAGCCATCCCAAAAAAGAGTGATATTTTCCTTTCGAATTTTATTCCACTTCACGGCAACCACACCCGGGTTGAGCTTTGTTCCCTTCAACGGGTAATAAGTATACTTGTCCGAAGGAAAGACGTCGGTAAACCGCCCGATGATCCTGTCATTATTGAAAGCCCACGCGGCAATTTCCAAATCGGGTTCGGCAAACGATTCCGGCGGAATATATTTTCGTTCCGGCGGATTTTTTCCATCCATGAAAATGAAAAAAGCATCAGCCGAAAAATGTTTCTTAATATCGAGTACGCCTGTTTCCACCACATCATCCACACCGGTGGCCTTACCAAGTTTTCGACTAAGCATGAAAAGGGCATTGGTGTGGCTCTCGCGGGTAACCACTTTGAGCTCTTGCTCTTTGAACTTGATGGCCAGCATACCGTTGAGTAAGGCAATCACCAAAAAGATAAAGAATAAAAATAAATGTGAAGTAGTACCGATTTGAAGTGAGTACCGTGGAGAATTGACCAGAAAATGCCAAATTATTACAACAAATAAAGCGGATAGTAGGATAGTTCCCATTCGGAAATTGACAGCCATGACAAAAAACAAGATGAGCAATATAAACGGCATGAACAGATACCCGGTGATATGGGCAAGGGGTATGCACAACAGGGCAGTCACAACAGCAACGGGTATCATGAAAAGATAGCGACCGGATAGTGATGAGGACAACGTAACAAATTTACTCCCAATACTTTTTTGTTCCGGAACAACTTCCGAACCATACACGAAAATACTGATGTCCCCGCTTTTCTCGAGCAATCGGCGGATAAATCTTCTTTCGTTTCGGCACCGCGCCTTTCTAACCAATATATGTACGATTTTCTCACTGCGGGCAATTGCCAGGCATTCTTTTACGGGATCGTTGCCCGAAATGCTGATTACCTCAGCCCCCAGTTGCCCGGCCAGCCTGATATTGTCAGCCAACTGCCACTTCTTTTTCAGGGATAAGGTGTGTTCGGTTACCATGTACAATGCAATCCATTCTGTATCCATCAAGTAGGCCGAAGCTTGAGTGCGACGTATCAAGTGTTCCGAAAAGACATCAGGCCCGATCAACACCATCATTTTCTGTTTTTGATCCCACTGTTGGCCGTTACCTTGCTTTCGGAAGTCGAGCCTGTCCAATATCATGCGGTGTGCCAGTTTTCGCAGCGACGAAATGATTTCCTTACGGGTAACATAATCGGACAATCCCGTGTGAAGACACCCGGTAATAATGTTTTTACCGGATATGCGGATAACATATTTTTCATATGTAATATCCACCAATTCCACTTCATCGGCGTTCAGGAAAATATCGTCGGGAATGGTGTCCGGTTCCGTTTCGCCGGTTATCCGGGTAACAAGGCCGGCGCAACTCTCCAATTGCGACACATTTAACGTGGTATATACATCAATCCCGTTGTCGAGCAGCACCTGGATTTTTCGGTAACGTTTCACGTACGGACTTCCGGAATAGTTGGTATGCGCCAAGTCGGGTAACAACACCAACTGCGGATGCAAGGCAAGTATAGCCTCCAAGTCGGGTTCCTCGAAACACCGACCCTTGTATTCTGTTTTTTTGAAAGGTATTACGGTAATTCCTTCGAGTTGCGATGTTATATCGCGGCAGTCGAAACAATTCAACCAGCCCGCTGCTACCCGTTTTCCGCGGGCGACTTCGGCTTGTGCGGCCCGGAGCATCGCCGAGGTTTTACCGACACCCGGCAGTATCCCGAAGAATATTTTCAGCTTTCCCCTTTCTATCTTTTCTTCTTCACGATTTAGGGCTGTAAGAAGTTCATTCGGGTGATTATCTTTCATGGGATTTTGTTTTGCCGATATTTCGTAATGTAAAACTACATATCCTTGCGGCGTATGTGATCTTGTCCTGCAACGGTTCTCCGTATACTATCCCGCTTTATGCCATCCGGAAATTGTCAATCTTTTCGATAATACCTTAAGAAAAATAAGCGAAGAGCCTTTTCTTCTATTGATGTTGTTGTATTGACAGACAATCTATTTTCCCGATAGGGAAATAACCCGGATATACAAACAGAACACTTATCCGTCGGGACGTTAATGGAAATAAATCATTCACACTAACCGGTCTCAACAATCCGACGGCATCCCAATTATTACTATTCTTTTTAAATTCAGTCATTTTGGCTTTAACAAAAAGTATAGTAATATGCTTCTTTTGAAGAATATTCAGTTTATAAAAATACGATTGTACGTATATATTTTTTATAAAAATAGCAGATGCAGATATAAAAAAAATATAAAAATAGTACTTATAACATAGTGTTAAAATATCCCAAACGGTAATTGTCGAAACATTGATCGCTGATTACATTCGGATAATTTTATTTCTCGCCATCCAAACGAAAGAAGTATCGATTTTGCTTTTTCGGCTATTGTTTCAATGGTATTTCCAACAAAATTTCATTCTTAAAAGTATATTCTCAGGTTCCATGGCTTCCTCAATTCATCTGACATAACGAGATCATTTGTGTTCATTGAGTAAAAACGTTTACGGATTTTCACGGGCAGTGAGGTTGCAGCCCTTTGGATTTTGCGGAAATTCTTTCTCTTCAGAGTTTTGTTTAATCGTGTATTTCGCCCTCAAACCCCAAAGATTAAATTTGATAGTTGTAGGGTTCGAAAACCATCAATAATATTGATTACCTTTGTCTCCTCATTAAAATCATTTACACATGCGCCGGTTATTTCTTATTTTGTTTATAGCTTGTTTAGTTCTGTTATCGGGTTGTATATTCTTCGGAAAAAATGCCAAAGAAGTTCCTACCGAAGAAGAAAAGGCAGAGGCCATTAAAGAAACCTTGAAACAGGGGGTTGGTAAAGCGATCGGTCTGCTTGGTTCGAACGAAGGTTTTTTACAAAACGATTCATTTAAAATTGAATTGCCCGAAGGAGCGAAATCGATCGCGGAGTACATGAGGAAATTACCGAAAGGAAATGAAATGGTTGATAACACCCTGCTTCAAATCAACAAAGCGGCAGAAATGTCGGTGAAAACGATTGGACCGGTGATAAATGCAGCTATCGATAATATGACGGTTGAAGAAGCCAATAAAATACTTTTGTCCGACAGTGCATCGGCTACAGCGTATTTGCAAAAAATAGCAGGCCCGTCGCTTCATGCAGCTTGTGAACCAATCATTATTTCATCCATTGATAAAACCATTGTTGGAGATTTAAAGGCACGAGATGTATGGAATAATTTTGCAAAAAGTTATAATGGAATTTCCGATACCGGGATAGGCAAAATAATCGGACTGAAACCCGTGGATGTGGATATCGACGGATATGTTACAGACCGGGTGTTGGATGCTGTATTTTCTCTGATAGCGCGAGAAGAAATGAATATAAGAAAACACCCCGCTTCACGGCTAAGTCAATCAATGATCAAAACATTCGGTTGGCTTGACAAGGAAACCGATAAATGAGCCGGTAGTATGTTTTGCGCAGTCTTTCCATGTAGTCGAAACAATCAAAACAACCCGTCGGGACGGAAAGGTATTATATGCGGCTGATATATAGTTATATGCGAGAGTGTTCGCATAATTGCGGCATTATGGAGTATGTCATTTTACAAACATTGGAAAAGAAAACGGCAACGGGTGTCTTTATTGTTTGAAAAGCTTGATATTGGCAGCATTTAGACCTTTATTTCCACGCATGAGTTCAAAAGTAACTATATCGTGCTCGGCCACCGGGTCTAAAGTATTGTTGACGTGGAAAAAATATTTTTCGGTACTGTTTAGGTCTTTTATAAAACCGTAACCTTTGGACGCGCTGAAATATTCAACTCTTCCCTTTAAGATTCGGTCTTCTTCGGTTTCTATTTTCTTGGGAACGGATATTTCGATGGTTGTTGCATCTATTTCATTCTTTTGCGTGGTATCGGGCGGCGAATCTACAATGAGCCCGTTTTCGTCAACATAGGCGATCATGTCTTCAAATGACCTGCTGCCCGTACTCGACTTCCTGTCATCTTTCTTCTGTTGTTTTTTCTTTCGTTTGCTCTCTTTTCTTTGTTCTAATTCCCGTTTATTAAATGATGCCGGTCTTGCCATTTTATGTATTAAGTTTTTATTTTGTGGTATAAAAAATTTGCAGGATAAAAAAGGAGGGAAAGCCCCTCCTTTTTTAACTTTAATATCTTCTCGAGTTACCTCGATAATCGGTATTGCCGATGTCTCTTCGTTGATTGGAGCA
>JAVBNP010000191.1:0-11450 GCA_031551455.1 Bacteroidales bacterium
GAGCCATGCGTCGTAATTCAAATTTTTCGGAACGGGCATCTCTTCAACGCTGCCTCCCGCAGGATCGCCGGGAAGGCGCACTTCAATGGTTTTGAGTTGTCCGATACGTCCGTTACGTACCAATTCGCACGCAATGCGAAATTGCGGCATCGAACGTTGCTGGCTGCCTATCTGAAATATGCGGCCGGTACTGTTCACGGCGTTGCTCATCTTCCGCCCTTCCTCAATCGTCAGCGACGTCGGTTTTTGTAAATAAACATCCTTGCCGGCATACACCGCATCAATAGCCTGTTTCGCATGCCAATGGTCCGGTGTGCTGATCAATACGGCATCGATATCTTTGTCGGCCAACAAATCGAGATAGTTTTCGTACGTACGTACACCGTTGTACGGTTTTCCCGATTTTCGGGCATAATAATCGCTCACTAATTTTTGTGCATCGTTCAAACGTTTGGTGTCCAAATCGCAAACGGCAACAATGCGTGCGCCGTCCGATTTCCAAACGCCGGGCATGTCGTGGTCGCGCGAAATACGACCGCAACCGATCGCTCCGATGTTAATTCGATTGCTCGGCGCGGAAGCTCCGAACACGGAAGAAGGAACAACGGTCGGAACGACCAATATTCCCGCAGCTCCGACTGCCGATTTTTTCAAAAAATTTCGACGGGATATGCTTTGCTTTTTTTTCATGGTACGGTTATTTAACGGTTATTTCTCAAACGTTAATGCAAATAAAAGATAAATCGTACAAAAATCAAAATAAGGTTTGTTTTATCGCATCGTTGCAAATGTTCATCCTGTTTCACGGGACAAAAAACCTTGATGACGGAATGACCCGGTAGGTTTTAAAAACCTACCGGTCTTAGTAACTGTCTGAAAATTTAAGCTGTCCCTCCGGGACGCCGATTTTAAAGGATGTTTTTTCTACCCCGAGGCGCTGCCGTCGGGCTGAAGTAAGTTGCACCTCCGGCGCGTAATAATTTATGTCGGGTATATATCGGGATACGCGTAAAACAAAAAGGCGGACACTTGCCCGCCTTTCGTTTCGATACGCCGTAAAGCGTCGCGAATTATTTACATTTCAAAGCCGTTTCGATTTGATATTTTGCCGCTTTCAAGTAAGGTTCCGAGGTAACTTTTTTGAAAGCATCGCAAGCCTTGCCGTTATCTTTTTTTCCGGCATAGGCCGTTCCCAATTCGTAATAAATGCCGTCCAATGCTTTGGCGTCCGCACCGGCTTTAAGTTGCAACGCTTTTTCGGCGTTGGTAATGGCATTGTCCCAACTTTTGTTGTTGTTGTAACACGAAGCCAAACGGTAATACGCATCGGCAAAAGTATCGTCGGCTTCAACGGTTTTGGTAAATTCCGCAACGGCATCAGTGAATTTCTTTTGCTTCATGGCGTTGATCCCGTTGTTATAATAATATCTGCTCAACGCACTTTTGGCGCTTTTAGCGGTTGCATTATCGCCGGTTGCTTCACCCTTGGTCATGGCAAGTTGATAATTTTCAACCATCTTGGCGTCATTCTTTTGTTTTTGGTACGTGGCGCCCTTGATAAAATATGCTTTAGCCAAATCCGGATTAAGCGTGGTGGCTTGATCCAAATTTTTAATCGCCTCATCGATATTATCGGCTTGATATGCTCCCGTACCGATGGCTAAATAAACTTGAGGAATGGGGCTTTCGGCTTTTTCTTTGATATCGGGATTGTTGTATTTTTCCGATGCTGCCACAGCTTCTTCGAAGGCTTTCAGCGCTGCGGGATAATTTTTGGTATCCAGCACCTTATCGGCCTTTTGCAAGTACAGATTCGGTAAAGCTCCTTCGGCTTTCAATCTGATTTCATCGGCCTCCGCACCGACTTTTTTGGCGAGATCCACACACTTTTCAAGTTCCGTAATAACCCCGTTAACATCATCTTTCGCCAATAACTCACTTGCTTTGTTGTAAGTTTCGGTTACTTCCTGAAGCGTCTGAGCCGAACCGATAACGGTAAACCCGACTAATGCCGCCGCCACACTCAATAATTTGAAACATTTCATGGTCTTACTTTTATTTTGATGTAATTAAATTGAATACTTGCAAAAGTAAAGGGTTTTTCCGTTCTGTCCAAACCAAACGATAAAAAATAAATCCAGACAATCATAAATTATTGTTTTTTAACAAATATTGCGACAAATCGTATACGGAATCAAACTGAACGAGAAGAGCTTGATCGCGCAATGTCCAACATATCGGGCGGGTATCCGAAACCTCGATCGTAAAATCATTGTCCGACTTGTTTTTATTGACGGAGAATCCCAATCGTTCCAATGCTTTTTTGGTCCAAAAGAAGGATTTCCCTTCCCCCGAAAGCGTAATGAAACGAATATCCGGTCGCTTGATCTTGAACTCACCCTTATGATCGTCGAAATGTAATTTTGTCCCTTCGAATATACGGGTAAGTCGGTGATTCAATACCAAATCCTCCGGCGCTCCTTCGTACAATGTTCCGTCCGCCATCAACCACAATTTGTCCGCTTCCTGCATGGCAATGTTCAAGTCGTGCGTCGAGAATACAATCGTTTTTCGTTTCTCGCGCGTCAAACGATGCAATAACCTTATTACTTCGTACTTGTTGGGCATGTCGAGAAAAGCGGTAGGTTCGTCGAGCAATATCATATCGGTATCCTGCGCCAACGTACGGGCAATCATCGCTCGTTGCCGTTCACCGTCGCTTATTTCGTGTACTATTTTGTTTTCGAGAGGTTTAATACCAACCAATTGCATCGATTCTTCAATCAAAGCAACATCCCGATCGGAAAATTTTCCGATCCAATTGGTATGGGGAAAACGCCCGAAGGAAACGAGTTGTTTCACGGTCAAATGCGACACGCTCAGCGATTCGGCGGAAACAATGCTTAATAATCGGGCCAATTCGTTTCTCGAATATCGGCCGATCGGTTTACCTGCAATCGATACTTCGCCCGACAGAGCAGGCTGCAAACGGGCAACGGTACGCATTAACGTGCTTTTTCCCGCTCCGTTGCGACCAATCAGCGCGACCAATTCACCTTCGCCGGCCGATAAGTTCAAATTGCTTAAAACGGCGTGTTTTCGATAGCCGATCGACAAATCGGACAGAACGAGAAATTCCGATTTATCCATTGGTTGTTCGGATGATATTTTATCTTGATATGCCGGTTTTTCGGTCAATGTATTTCGAATATTTTATAAAAATCTTGTTTTTCACACATCAAACCTATCGGGTTTTGAAAACCCGATAGGTTTCCATTCGTTTATTTACTGCCTGTTACTCAAACTTATTTAATCTTATGCTTCACATTAAATCGCGAATCAAATGCTCGTCAATGAATAAATAACAATTTGGTGACATGCGTTTTGGAGCCGTCATCGTTGGTGCAAAATACCAGATAAACCCCGGAAGCCACTCTCCTGCCCTTTTGATTGCAACCGTTCCATACGGCTTGTCCGCCCAGTGTTCGGGTTTGATACACCAAATTACCCGCCACGTCGGTAATTTTCACGTCGGCATCCTTAATTAATCCCGTAATGGTTATTTCGCCGCGATAATCGGGGCGAACGGGGTTGGGAAATACATATACGTTGCCGAAATCGTCGCCGCTCGACACGGCATCGCTCCGATAAGAAATCATACCGTATTCGGTGGCAAAAAACACTTCTCCGGTTTTGTCGTTAATCACAATATCGTGTATTTTGTCGGAGAACAACGGGCTGTTTTCTGCCGTGAAATGCTTTACTTGCCCCAAATTATCTTCCGCTATCAAAAATACTCCGCCGGTTTCGGTTCCGAACCACTTGCGATAAGCTCCGTCAACGGCCACGGATAAAATATTTTCCGATCCGAGCAGGGCGTAATAATGGCTCGGTTCGTCCGTTCCCGTACGAATGGGATGAAAACCCTTGGTATAGGCGCCGTCTTTCAGTATGTCGGCCGCATTATTGTAATATACGGGACCTTGAGCAGTACCGACCCATACAATACCGTCGGGAGTGCCGGTAATTTGATTATTCCGATATATCGGATTGGTTCCCGTGTAATTGTAGGGAGCAAATCGCTTAACGCCTTCGCTTTCGCCCCGTTCAAACGCCGCCTTGTCGAAAACCGACAGACCGGCATCATCCAATGTCGTCCAAATTTGCCGATAATTATCTTCCGTAAATCGTCCCATGCGAAAATTGCTTTGCCAAGCCCCGGCTTTCCATTGTCCGGATACCGACAAAGCAACCTGTTTATCGTTGCTTACCCACAGCTTGTTATCGGCATCCATCAACAATCCCCCGCAATAAACGGCTCCGGAATAATCGGCTGTCAACGTACTGTTTCCCGCAGTATAATGCGCGGCTTGCACGCCGTTTTCGAACATGAATACTCCTTCGCCCCAAGAAGATACATAATATAGATTCGGTTGATTGGTTGATACGTCGATATCCGTAAAATCGTACAATCCCTGCGGAACAATGCTGCTCCACCGATTACCGTAAAAAGTGTGTATTTCACCTTTACGATTCAGCGGTTTACCATCCGAATCCCTGCCTCCGGAGACAACCAGCAAGCGATCGGCTTTAAATCGCATGGCTCCGATATCATTGGAAGAAGGTCCGTCGGGCAAATGAAAAGATATGGCATTTGCGGATTTCCATTGTACCAAGCCCCGATTATTGTCGGCAATCCAACATGCTCCGTTGTCGTCCGACGTTGCATCGAACGCAACAACAGGCATATCGTTATATGATCGTATCGTATTTTGTAATGCATTACCGTTTGTTTCATAAACAAAAACGGCTTCCGAAGTACTAATGGCCAATCCGATTCCGGAAATATTCAATCGATAAACCTTATTTACTGCGAACGGCAAATACAAGCGTTTCCATATACCGCCGTCGTAATAAGCAATATTATTATTTAAATCACATGAATACAAATATTTAATTGTAGAAACAATTTGCGTAAACGAACTACCGGCATTCGGTACATCTTCAACCTTTTTCCACACCGAAAAATCGGTTAAAACAGCGCTTTGATTACTCGCTTTTTTCAATCCTTGAGTCGTTGCCGCGTAGAAATATTGGTCGTATTCGGTCAACGCAAAAACTTCGACGGGAACGCCGCCGTCGCCGATAACATAAGTATCGCGAATTTGTCGTGTTTGCAAATCGATGACGACAATACCGAACGAACACGATAAATAAGCGTTATTTTCGAACACGTCGATTTGATTGATGCGTTTGTTCGCATAAATGGCGTTTCGTTTGATATCGGGAACGTTGTATGTGGTGTTTCCCGCAACGATGTCCACATTTCCGTCGGCATACCCCACGATAACAACTTTCGAAGAAGCGGCATACCGCAATGCGGTAACTCCCGCATCACTCAGACCGTTCACCTTGGTCAATTTATCCAAATTTCGGCTCGGCATGTCGTAGACACATACTCCCACTCCGTTGCTGCAATATACCTTGGTTCCGGCAATGGCAACAGCTTCGGCGGTATTCCATGAAAGATGATCGCGCCACGCTCCGACGGGAATTTGCGCTTGAATATCAACAAAAAGGAACAACAAGAAAAGGCTTCTCCACTCCGCTCCTCTCCTAAAGAGAAAGGTGACTAAACCTGTCGTAAACTTCACAAAATGAATATTTTTTAAATCAAATGATAACATGCGTCGGATGAAATGTTATTTTGAATCCGATGTTGTCCGGCCTTTAGATAACGATTCTGAAAATTTTTGAAAGGCCTTTGCCCGGTGACTGATCAAGTTTTTTTCGCAAAGAGACATTTGCGCATAAGTGACATCGTAACCGTCGGGTACGAAAACGGGATCATAGCCGAACCCTTCTTCTCCTTCGGGTTCTTCCGGTATGCTTCCGGTAACGATTCCTTCGAAAAGATGTTCGCGGTTATCCGAATCGATATATGCAATCACCGTACGAAAACGGGCGTTACGATTGCTTTTTCCGGCAAGTTCGCGTAAGAGTTTGGCCACGTTGGCTTTGCCCCGCGCTTCCGAAGAACCTTCTGTACCGGCATAGCGCGCCGAGTACACCCCGGGAGCGCCGTCCAACGCTTCCACTTCAAGGCCCGTATCGTCGGCAAAACAGGGAACACCGTACCGTTGGTGAATATAGCGTACTTTTTGCAGGGCATTACCCTCCAACGTTGCCTCGGTTTCCGGAATATCGCCCGAAAACCCCACGTCGGAAAGACTTTTGATTCGGATGTCGCCCGACAACATGGCCGCGATTTCTTCCAGCTTATGTTGGTTGGCCGTGGCAAAAATCAAATAACAAGGATTCATGACGTATTTACGGTTTAAGTTATTTCATCGGTACATACCGTATGTTTCGGTGCGTAAAAATACAACGTTTTTTCGAGAGGATGGCTCGAACTTTTCCGAACGGTTTGTTTTTACATCTTCAACGGTTTGATCTTGAGTTCGCGGGCGACTTCCCGAACGGACATGCCGTCGGGTCGAAAAATATCCAAACTCAATTGCCGTACGGGTACGGATTTTCGCGTTTGTATCTCTTCGGCTATTTGCAACATCACTCTGGCACAGGCTTCGGCATCTTCGCCGGCGCGATGGTGACGAAAAACAATACCGAAACGTCGGCACAACGCGTCGAGTCGGTGGTTTTCCATCTCGGGCCACATCCGACGAGACAATCGCACGCTGCAAAGATAATCGACACTCGGGATCGGCATTCCGTGCCGACACAATGTCTCGCGCAACACGGTCATGTCAAATCGGGCGTTGTGCGCCACCAATAACGAATCGGACAAATAAGGTCCCGCTTCGGCCCAAACCGTATCAAAATAAGGCGCTTTATCCAATTCGCGGGAGGATATGCCGTGTACGTTTTGATGCCACGGATTCATATACGGATAACAATCGGGCTTAATGAGCCACGAACGCGTTTCGACGATTTTTCCTTTACGAACCACGCAAACGCCCAATTCGCAAGGTGTCAATTCATCCGCCGTTTCAAAATCCAATGCCGTGAAGTCCAATGTAATCGATTTATCGGTATTATTCGGAAGCTTATTTGAATGCTTTTAAAAACTCATCTTTATAACTCGGCGAAATCTCTACTTCGGCGCCGTTGTCGAGCGTTACGTAACCACCCGATCCTTTGTGATACGAACGGACATGATTGATGTTGATGATGTGCGATTTATGCACTCTGACAAAGGGAAACGACAATATTTCGGAAAAATGTTTCAGAAAGCGGCACACCATTTTTTTGGTTCCGTTGGTGAGGTATAAATCGGTGAAGTTGCCGTTGCCTTGCAGCCGTATGATTTCTTCGGGTTTCACCACTTCGAAGCCTTCGAGCGTGGGAAGAATCACTTGTCGCCGTTCGGGCCGTTGTTCGCGAAAGTTTTCGAGCACGATTTGGTTGCGATTAAAGATTTCCTCGCGAATCAGTTCTTGTTGCACTTTATTTACCGCAACGATCAGTTCCTCGATACTGACGGGTTTCAACAGATAATACGCCGCGCTTTGATTCAAGGCTTTCAGCGAATATTCGGAAAAAGCGGTGACAACAATGGTTTCGAAATATAAGTCTTTGCATGATTCCAATACATCGAAAGCATTGCCTAAAGGCATTTCAACATCCAAAAACACCAACCGGGGTTGCAATTCGTGCAGCAAAGGCACGGCTTGACGGCAATCTGCGGCCTCGCCGATCACTTGTACCTGCGGGCAATACTTGGCCAAATAATTCCGC
Source organism: Bacteroidales bacterium (assembly GCA_031551455.1). Taxonomy (GTDB): domain Bacteria; phylum Bacteroidota; class Bacteroidia; order Bacteroidales; family UBA4181; genus JAIRLS01. The sequence goes on from JAVBNP010000191.1 coordinate 7,759, forward strand.
AATACTTCGCGGGCGGCCGATTCGTCTTCAACGATAACGCCGGTGATCATTGTGTATCGGTATTTTCAGGTAACCCGTAAACTTTTGCCAATTGCCTGTCCGCTTCTTTCCAAAATTCAAGATGCGAGATATAGCTTTTCGGCGATTCCGAATCAGCAATTCCCAATTTTGATGCGGTTTCCTTTTGTGTTGTTCCCAAACATTCTATTTCATCCCGTATTAATTGTTCGGGTTTATTTTTCGAATTTTGAAATTCAGCATTCATTGCACAGATGATAATCACAATTTACTGTTTTGGTAATCTATTTTTAACTGAGACCTAACAGGTTTTGAAAACCTGTTAGGTCAAACTCGTATTATTCCAAACTTTATGTCGTCGTCGGTCGTTGATTATTGATCGTCAATCGAACCGCAACTCCCGTTTCCGGACTTTCCTTTTCCTTAATCGTCAGCCGGATATCGGTTTTGTAAAGCTCGTTCAATAATTTAATGCGTTCGGTAATATTGGTTAAACCCCGCGATCGGTGATGCGCTTTTTGGTTTTCGGTTTTGATGCTTTCGCTTTGTCGCAGCCCGATTCCGTTATCGTCGACGGTAACGATAATGTTGCCGTTTTCCGCCGCAAAGTTCAATTTCAACAATCCTTTATCTTTACGGTAGCGCAGCCCATGCCATATTGCGTTCTCTAAATGCGTTTGAATCAGCATATTGGGAATATAAACCGCTTCGGCATCGATATGCTCGTCGACCGCGATTTCGTAAGTAAATTTATCGCTGAACCGAAGATGTTCCAAATCCAAATATTCCTTCAATTGTTCGATCTCGGCGGAAAGTTTGACAAAATCTTTGCTCGAATTTTCCATCACGTTGCGCATCAATTTGGAATAGGACGTAAGGTATTTGTTGGCTGCCAATTCGTTATTGCCGGCAATAAATTGATTGACGCTGTTCAGGCTGTTGAAAACGAAATGCGGATTCATCTCACGGCGCAGCGATTGCAATGCAATTTTTTTGTTGCGCACGCGAACGGTATGCCACGCTTTGACGATGAGCGCCGACAACAACAGCATCAAAACAATCGAGGCAATCAGCACGTAATTGAATCGATTCGTACGTTGGATAAGCTCGTCCTTGAGCGCCCGCTCTTTTTCCAATTGCTTGATACGACCTTCGGTAACTTGGAACAGTTTGGCATCGACCAACGAACTGTCGGCGCGAATCACACGTTCGAGATTATCCGAAAAGTTACGGTAAAGTTCCAACTGTTTTGTCGAATTTCCGTTTTTGCGGTATTGATCGGCCAGCAGTTCGAGGCTTCGTTTCGCTTCGAAAGTCTGTCCTTCCTCGATAGCCAGATTGTATGCCTACATGAGCGTTTCCATACCTTTGTCCGCCCGATCGTCAATAAAATAAATGTGCGACAACGATTGCAATCCGCCGATTTCCGTTTTTACGTCCTTCATCTCGCGCGCCTTTTGCACCACTTCCATGTTGATGTCTAAGGCTTTGTCGTATTGTTTTTCGGCAATGTACACTTTAGACATTTCTTTTTTGATTTCGACGACTTCGGATTGCTTGTCCGACACATTGCTCAGCGCCTTTTCGTAATTGTCGATGGCCGCTTCGCTTTGCTTCATTTGCAGATTCGTTTCAGCCAATTGGCGATATGCGGCGGATTTCTCCTCCCTCGGAGCTTGTTTTTCGTCGAGCAATTGAATGTTGCTTTCGATGAGTTTCGATTGCGCTTCGGGATTGGATCGGTTGCGCAACCGGTCGGCATCGTTCAGGTTGAGTTGTCGGTCGCCGCGATTGTCGCTTGCGCGGACCGCTTCTTCGTAATATTTGACGGCTCCGGCAAAGTCCTGTTGCTGTTCCCGCAATTTTGCCGATTCGCGATTCACGGCCGCCAATTTTCGCTTGTTGCCGAGGCGCGTGTAAATATCGCGTGCCCGTTGAAGATATTCCTCAGCTTTGGCATATTCGCCTTTACCAGCAAGTTCCCCGGCCAACGTTTCGTAATCGGCGGCAATTTGCTCGTCGGTTTTGTCCTCGCCCAACGATTTCGACAGTTTCGATGCCGCCTTTTTGAGACTGTTGGAGGGCATTTGTTTTCGGACAACGGCCGTGTCTGGCGTTTGCGCCGATACGGAACAACACATCGAGCACCATAAAAGAATATACAGAATCCTGAGAATCATTTTACAAAGGTAATTTATTTTGATGGAACATGAATGAGTCGGACTCGGGTTGACCTATTAGGTTTTGAAAACCTGATAGGTCTCAGCTTTAAACAAATCCTATCGAGTTTCTGAAACCCAATAGGATAGATGATACAACTATTCGAAATGTACCTTCCCGACAAAAGCTCGGCGGACCCGTTCCGATTTTTGCCTTCGCAAAGTTCCCGTATAATTTTCAATAATCCGTTATCGATCGCCAAGCGGAAAATTCGTTTCACCAATCGAAACCGGCGCTTCACCCGGTCCGGGCAAATTGTTGTTTTTCCGCACCGTAGATTTGCATCGTTAACCAATTAAAATTTATCGGATATGAAAACATATATGTTTATCGGCATCGCACTTTTTATGTTTGCGTTCACAAATTGTCACCGGAGCAGGGCTTCGTCGCAAACCGAAACGGACAATTCGACGGCTGCAGCCAAAATTCAAGTGGCTATTCTGCTCGATACATCCAACAGCATGGATGGGCTAATCGATCAGGCAAAATCGCGTCTCTGGAACATCGTCAATACGTTGACTACTTTGAAATTTCAAGGTAAAACGCCTCGGATAGAAATCGCGCTCTACGAGTACGGGAACAACGGTTTGTCCAAAAAATCGGGTTACATCCGTCAAGTGACGCCGCTCACGACTGATCTCGACGCGATTTCGGAAATGCTTTTCGCGCTGAAAACTTGGGGCGGTTCGGAATATTGCGGTGCGGTGATCCACGATGCGGCGTCGTTTCTCGATTGGGGAAGCAATACAGCCGACATGCGGTTGATTTATATTGCGGGCAACGAGGAATTCAATCAAGGAAATGTTAATTATAAGGAAGCGATCGGCGGCGCGCTCGAAAAGGGCATTTTCGTGAATACGATCTATTGCGGCGACCGCCGAACGGGTATCAACGAACTGTGGCTGGATGGCGCTGAATGCGGCAAAGGAAAGTTTTTCAATATCGATTCGGATGCGAAAGTACGGTACATTTCCACTCCTTACGACGAGCGTATTCGCAAATGCAACGATCGTCTCAATTCAACCTATATAAGTTATGGCGCGTCGGGCGTTTCGAAGAAGTCGAATCAAGCGATGCAAGACAAAAACGCGGAGACCGTTTCATCGTCCAATTACACCGAGCGCGTGGTGAGCAAATCGAAATCGGTTTACAAAAACGATTCGTGGGATTGGGTCGATAAAGGAAAGGATGATAAGAAAGCGTTGTCGAAAATAAAACAAGAAGAACTTCCCCGCGAACTTCAAAACAAGTCGGAAGAAGAGGTGAAAGCGGTGGTGGAACAAAAATCCAAGGAACGCGAGGAAATCCAAAAGGAAATCGCCGACTTGGCCAAGCAACGTCAGGCATACATCGATACGGAAGCCAAAAAGAACCCGGAACAGGACGATTTGGGAAATGCAATCAATTCTTCGATTTTGGCTTTCGCCAAAGTGAAGGGGTATGATGTGGAAAAA
>JAVBNP010000136.1:0-11819 GCA_031551455.1 Bacteroidales bacterium
GTCGGCAACGGATCCGATACCGTTTTTAACGGTCATTTTTTGCAACGATTGATAATCCGTGAAGTCATAATCCAATCCGGCGTTGCTCATTTTCATCGCTATGTCGAATACCAAATCGCATGTTGCTTCGGGATAAGCTTGCATGGATTCGGTCGGGTACATCAATGCGATATCGCAAACGTGCGACCCTTGACTCATTAAATAACTCAATCGCTCGGTGTATTCCAGCCATTTTTTTACGTGCGGCCAATAAGGCATCCGGAAATGAAAACAGGGAGGAGCCCATTCCCACCAACCGCCGTGCGTGGAGTAATAGAGGCCGTGCATGCAAACCAAATTTCCGCCCGCCATGATGTGGTGATCCATCTGCCGGGTTAACCATGCGCCGGTGCTTCCCCATCCCATGCTGTGAAATGCTTCCAACCATGTGCGCGGACGATCGTAAAGATGTGACACGGAGGATGATACTTTGGTTTGCAGAAAACTGGATCCTCTGGCGGGAGCGTCGTTGCCCGGAGCGGTATACCAAGCGGTGGCTCTGAAATAGTCGACGTACGACAACGGTTCCATTCCGCGGCCCAAATTATCGCAACCGTAGATCAATCCGCGATCGGCATTCCAATCATATATGGGTTTAAAATAACGTTCTTCGGCAAGGTTGATCAAAACATCGCAATAGTCCAAACGAATTTTGGGCGTGATATCGCCGATGTTTTCCGTTAACGCGGGCAGATAAGGCATGATGTCGTATCCTTTTCGTTTCAGAAATTCTTCCCGAAAATCATCCGACCAAGAACCGATTTTGATCGGATAATATAATTCGTCTTGAAAGAAATAATTCATTCCGTTTTTCGCGGCATCGCCCATCCGTTTTTCGAAACGGTCGAAATAAACGCGCACAAGTTCTTTCCCGTGGTCGGGATGCAACCAATAACCGTTTTTCGTCGTAATGATATACGCCTTGTACGTTTTTCCCGCAGGAGCATTCCACGAGATTTTTCCCGATGACACATATTTTGTCAGATCGATCATTTCCGGCCAAGCAACCGCGGATACCATATTTTCGGGTACATCATACGTAAATGCGGTTCCTCCCTGAACGGAAATCGTTGTAATATCCAATTCACCTTTGTAATTTTTAAATTTCGGAATTTCGAGCATTTCGTCGGGATAATATCCGTTACCGGTCCATCCCACGGTGTAGTCGTCCAATCCGAGGCCGATTCCTTTCTCCGCACATTTGCCGGCAAACCAAGTCCACATATTCCACCACTCTTCCGTGAAAATTTCGGGCTTGCCCGGTTCCGTGTTCCCGAAAAGGCCATGTCCTTTTTTCGCCATATCGACGTCTATTTTCGGATCGGTATGAATATAGCTGACCGCAAAACCGTCTGTGGCCGAAGCGGACAAAATATCCAATTCTTCCGCGAGGCGATCTTTCTTCAAGCTGTCACCGTTCCACCAATAAAAAGGAACATTGCCGTAACCCTTTGGGGGATGAACAAATCCGGGCAAGACATCCATATCGGCGCCTTTTTCGGGGTAACCTTTAAATTTTTGCTGACCGTAAGTTATCGGACATAAAAAAAACAAACAGGAAAGAAGAGGGATTATTAATCGTTGCATCATCATTTTTTGTTTTTAGTCGAATTATGCTTGCAAAAATAGCAAAATAAAGCAATCCGGCAACCTTGTGCCGATTCGGGAGAACTTTTCCCCGGAATGTTTGTTTATAAAAAATACGTCGATCATTTCGTCAAGCAAATATGTCGTTTTGTCAAAATGAATATTTTATTTATGTTTCCAACAATCGGATTCAAAACACGTGTTTTTACTGGATTTTGCTCATCATTTAAATCAAGTTAACGCTTGTTTTATTGATTAGATGTTTCATTTGGGAATGAAATTTGTAATATGTCTTCGGTTTTTTCGATAAAAACACGCATTATACCAATTGGAGCATAATTACTTATATTTTTACCATCAACAAAAATATCGTAAATAACCGGTATCGTTTAAATAACCGGCATACTATTTGTTTAAAGATGCACCTTGTATAGTAAATTAATTATTTTTCTAATCTAAAAATTTAACAAATGAAGAAAGTATTTGCTTTTTTTGCTTTGACGGCATTCGTGTTGTCAATGGGTTTAACAAGTTGTTCCAACGAAGATCCGGCAAGCGAGCTGGTAGTAAACACGGGAAAGTCTGCAACCATTAACGGTATTGCGCATGCTAAGCTCGATGCAACCAGCAGTGATACACAGTATGCACCGTCGGGAACAAAAGTATTTTTGAAAACGGCATACAGTAATCTTATCCCCGGTGGAAGCACTACCGATTATTATGTAGTGGAAACGACTATCGGCGATAAAGGTGCATTTTCGGTAAGCGTTCCGGTAAGCGATAAAGGAACGGTATACAGTATCCAAGGAAACGAATTTACGACAACCAAAAAAGAAAGTTCCACCCAATCGGGCACTTATAAATACAGTGCAGCTGCGATTGATTCGCCGAGCCTTCAAGTGGGAGCAACGGGTTATGTGACTTTTGACTACACCGACGGCGCATATAAATAATCTTTACATATCATAAGACAATAATTCTCCATAATCGATTATAAATAGTCGATTTCGGAGTAAATCAAAAAATAATAACATAACGAATGAAAAAAATAATCATATCGCTCGGCTTGTGTTTGTGTGTCGGTTTTACGACCATGGCACAGGACTTGGTAGTAGTGGAAGAAACGGGGAGTAATCCGGCTTTGGTAAACAAACGCGGAATATCGCTTCTTCCCGAAGCGGGAGATTTTGCAATCGGTGTTGATGCGACTCCTTTTCTGAAATATCTCGGAAACTTCTTCAATCAAGCGGGAGCCAACGAAGCCCCTTTGTTTAACGGTGTGGATAACACCATTTACGGAAAATACTTTTTGGAAAACGATCGCGCCATTCGCGCCAAATTGACGTTGAATATCGGCGGCGATACTTATAAAGGCGTTGTTCCCGACGATCAAAGAATCGGCACCAATCCGCTCAATCCGGATGCAACGGTAATAGACGTGATGAAAGCCAACGCTACCGCAGTTGAATTGCGCGTGGGTTACGAGTTCCGTCGCGGTCACGGTCGCGTGCAGGGATTTTACGGCGGTGAAGTCGGTTTCGGATATGGAAGCGGTAAGCAAAAATACGAATATGCCAACCCCATCACCGCGGCAAATCAAAAGCCGAACACTTGGGATTTCGCACCCGTTGATCCCGATTATTCACCAAACGGTTATCGCACCACCGAAGTGAAATTCGGCAGAACCATTGCCGCTACGGTAGCAGGTTTTGTAGGTGTTGAATATTTCTTTGCTCCGCAAATTTCCATCGGTGGCGAGTTTAATCTCGGCTTCACGTATGCTTCGAGAGGTCAAGACGAATGGACCAACGAATATTGGAACTCGAGTATCGACGGCGTTCAAACGCAAACAACCCGTTACGACAGCTGGACACAGGGAAATATCGATCCTTCTACGGGAACTTATTATAGTTCTCCCGTTGAAGCCGGTACAACCAAACTCTTTACTCGTCCTTCGGGCAGCATCTTTTTGATGTTTCACTTTTAATCAAGTAAAGAATACCATCATTGAAACGGGAATCCGACGGGTTCCCGTTTTTTTTGTGACCGATTGTATGAGATATATACGTGAATTCTTTCTCGGGATTTTTTTATCTTTGTCGGGTTTCGAATGTCAACGGGTCGGACGCATTCGCTTTGATTTGAGTAAAAACGACTGCGTGAGTGTTCGATACATGATGTACCCGTATCTTTAAAATTATAACTCGATGAAAAAGCTTTTCCCGATTTCTTTTTTTATGTTGTGTTGCTGTTTGTCGGCAGTGTATGCTCAATCTTTTTCCCCCGGTAATCTGCGTTGCGAATATCTGATTCATCCGCTCGGCGTCGATGTTTCGACACCCCGATTGTCGTGGTTGATGATCGATGATCGTCACGGTGCAACGCAAACGGCTTATCGTTTGATTGCGGGAACCGATTCCGCGGCCGTTGCCGAAGGACGAGGTAATGTTTGGGATTCGCAAAAGGTCGTATCGGACAACATGTCGGCGGTTTATTCCGGACAACTTCTGCGTCCGTTTACCAAATATTGGTGGAGCGTTCGGATTTGGGATAAGGACGGCGTTGAATCCCGTCCCGTGACGGCGTCGTTCGAAACGGGCATGATGAGCCCGACCAATTGGAAAGGCAGTTGGATCAGCGACGGATGCGGGGACAACGGGAACAACATGTCGGTGAAACCGGCGCCTTACTTTCGGAAAGAATTCGAATCGGCGAAAAAAATTAAGTCGGCAAGAGCATACATTGCCGTTGCGGGTCTTTACGAACTGTACGTCAACGGAGAAAAAATCGGCAACCATCGTCTCGATCCCGCGTTTACGCGTTACGATCGTCGCATATTATATGTCACGTACGATGTCACCAACCGGCTGCGATCCGGGAAAAACGCCGTCGGCGTGTTGCTCGGTAACGGTTGGTACAATCATCAATCCTCGTCTGGATGGTATTTCGACCGCGCTCCGTGGCGTAATCGACCCGCTTTCTGTATGGATTTGCGCATCACTTACGACGACGGATCGACGGAAATCGTTACTTCCGGAAAAGATTGGAAAACCTCGTTGGGTCCGGTGATTTTCAACAGTATTTATACGGCCGAATATTACGATGCGCGGCTGGAACAACCCGGTTGGAACACCGTCGGATTCGACGATTCGAAATGGAAGGAGGTTTTCTATCGTCCGGCTCCTTCGCAAAACATCGTTTCGCAACAAATGCATCCCATACGTGATGTGGAAGAAATTCCTGTTCGAAGCGTCAATAAGATGAATGATACGCTTTACGTGTTTGATTTGGGACGTAACATTGCCGGTGTGAGTCGTATTAAAGTAAAAGGTGAAACGGGTACCGTCATTCGACTCAAACATGCCGAGCGGCTTTACGAAAACGGACGGGCGGATGTGTCGAACATCGATTATCACTATCATCCCGTCGACAACAGCGATCCTTTTCAGGTGGACAAGTTTATTCTTGCCGGAAAAGGGGAGGAGGTGTTTATGCCGCGATTCAACTACAAAGGGTTTCAATATGTGGAGGTAACGAGCAGTAAACCGATTAAACTCGAAAAGGAAAACCTTACGGGATATTTCATGCACAGCGATGTTCCTCCCGTCGGTAACATTCGAACATCGAATCCCGTGATCGACAAAATTGCCCGGGCGACAAATGTTTCATATCTCTCCAATCTTTTCGGATATCCGACCGATTGTCCGCAACGCGAAAAAAACGGTTGGACGGGCGACGCGCATATCGCCATCGAAACGGGCTTGTATAATTTCGACGGGATTACCGTGTACGAGAAATGGTTGGCCGATCATCGCGACGAACAGCAACCCGACGGCGTGTTGCCGGCGATCATTCCTTCGGGCGGTTGGGGCTACGAATGGGCCAACGGCGTGGATTGGACGAGCACCGTTGCGATTATCCCGTGGAACATTTATCTGTTCTACGGTGATTCCCGCCTGCTGAGCGACAATTACGACAACATCAAACGCTATGTGGATCACATTGCCGATATTGCTCCTTCGGGGCTTACTTCGTGGGGATTGGGTGATTGGATACCGGTAAAATCAAAGGCTTCGGTGGAACTCACCACGTCCGTTTATTACTACGTTGATGTCGATATTTTGGCGCGAGCGGCCAAGTTGTTCGGCAAACAAGCCGATTACGAGCATTATTCCGCTTTGGCGGCAAAAATTAAAAATGCGATCAACGACAAATACTTGAATCGCACTGCGGGTATTTATGCGCAAGGTTGTCAGACGGAGTTGAGCATGCCGCTTTTTTGGGGTGTTGTTCCCGACGATATGAGAAGTAAAGTTGCCGCCGCTCTTGCCGAACGCGTGAAAGCCGACGGTAAGCACATCGATGTGGGATTGTTGGGATCGAAAACTATATTGAATGCGTTGAGTGAAAACGGATATTCCGATTTGGCGTATACTTTGGCTTCTCAAGAAACATTCCCATCGTGGGGTTATTGGATCAAAACCGGCGCTACCACCTTATACGAAAATTGGCCGATTACCGAGGTACGGGATTTATCCATGAATCACATCATGTTCGGCGAGATCGGCGCTTGGTTTTATAAAACATTGGGCGGTATCAAGCCCGACCCCGATCGTCCGGGATTTAAGAATGTCGTTTTGCGTCCGTCGTTTGTCGAAGGATTAAACCAAGCCGAAGCTTCGTATCAATCGCCGCACGGAAAAATCGTTTCCGGTTGGGCAAAAAAGAAAAAGTCGATTGTTTATACCGTCGTTATTCCGGCAAACGCAACAGCCGATTTGCATCTTCCGAGCGGATACGGATTGGCGAAAGCCAAACTCGCGACAACCGGGAAAAACGTCGATTTGCAAAAAGATAAAAACGGAACATATCGATTGTCTGCGGGAAGTTACGAAATGGAGCTGAAACCGTGAGCAAACGTTATTTTACTTACCGTCATGAAATGTCGAGAATAATCGTATTTTTTCGCTATTGGTTGGTTGCGGCATTGTTAACCATTCCTTGTTATCGGTCCGTTGCTCAATTGTCGTTGAATATGGACGAAGCTGTAGCCGTTGCTTCGACGAATCATCCGATTGCGCGAAATGCCGCCTTGGCGGAACAAAAAGATGCATTGCTGCAAAAACAAGCTGTCGAAATAACTCCCGTACAGGCAAAGTATTGGCAAATAAACGCTTCGGAAGGTAACGATCATCTTTGGTCGGTGACGCAAAATTTCGGTTCGATACCGGAACATGTTCGCCGATCGAAACATTACCGACTTACGGCAACGGCTGCCGGCGCCGAACGTGCTTTAACGCTTGATCGGCTTGTTTGGCAAGTGAAAGCTGCTTATTTGGAATTGGTTTATTACGGTGAACGCTTGGAAATTATGAGGGAACACGATCGTTATTTCGAAGCATTGATCGGTACGGCCGAAATATATCTCGATGATCCCGATATTGCCGAGTTGACGAAAGTGTCGGCGGGCACTCGTTATGCGGCATATCAAAGTCGCATGTATATTGCCGAAGAGGAGGTGAAACGCGCCGAAAACAAGCTTCGTCAACTGTTGTATACCGATGAACCGATCGGTATTCGGCAAACGAAATCGGAATTATATCAAATACATCCCGACAGAGATCCCGCCGAACGATTCAATCCCGTCGAACACAAAGCAGCGGATGAAGCTCAATCGGAGGTTGCGAAGTCGGCCGTTGCGCTCGAAAAAAGCAAATTGTTCCCGGCCGTTCATGCGGGATACATCAACCAACATATTTCCGGAGCGGGTAATTCCGGCGGTTGGATGGCCGGCTTGTCCTTTCCATTATGGATGCAGCCGCAACGGGCTCGAATCAAACAAGCCGAAATCGACCGGCAAATAACGGCCAACGAAACGGAATACGAACGATTTGCCGAAGGACAACATATCGAAACGCTTAAATCATTGTTGAACGAATATTTCGTACAAATCAGTTTCGGTAAGGAAAATCTGCTCAAAGAGGCCGACTTGGTATTGTCGGAAACGGAAAAAGAATTTGCCGAAAGTCGTATAACGGATTATGCCGAGGCTTTCGAGAAGGTGCATCGGGCAGTATCGGCCAAACTCGATCATTTGGAATATATCAATATGTACAACCAAACTGCATTGGAGTTGGAGTATTATACCCGATAGCGGCGGGTTTATGTCGGGTCTACTCCGATGCAACAAAAAACCCGGTAGGTCTTCAAGACCTGCCGGGTTAGGTTTTCACCAAATTTCCGATAATTGTTTTTCGAATTCGGTTGTTGATCAGAGCAGCCTCACGGGACCGAGCATTCCCGTCGGTTGCCAGTCTTGCCCTTTTGTCCAAATTTGTCCTGTGTCGTTGTTCGGCGACGATTTCAAATAATTTCCCACCGTGGTGGTGATTTTAATTTGAAATATTTTGCTCTCCGCTTTGGCCAAACTTTCCGGAATGCGGTATAAATGCCTTCCATACCATTTGCATCCCAACATAATCCCGTTCAGCATCACTTCGGAAACGCCGTACACTTTACCCAAATCCAAGTAATTATACAGAGGTGGCAGGTTTTTGTTTTCTTTTTCCTGCGAGAAATTAATTTCGTCGTTTACTTGTCTTTCGTAATATAAATTTCCGGCAAAAGAACGGGTGGTTTCGTCGGCGGATAAATCCTTTAAAGCGGGAAGAAAGCGTCTTTCAACGGTTCCGTCGATATGGTTCATTTGGAGGTTCCATTCTTTTAATTCCATACCTTCCGTTTCCGGAGGTCCTGCGAGATAATCTTTACCTTTGCCGTTTGTATCGAACACGATCAATTGCGATGCGGCCGGAGGCAAATCGATGGTTAACGTATTTTTTGAAACGGAAGGATAACGGAACCGTTCGCCCGTTTCGGGATTCCACAGCCACGATTTACCTTTCGATTCGGGGAATGAGGCCCGTATGATCAATCTTTCGTCCGTATGGCAGTTGGAGATAAAGAAGATGTCTTTTCCTTCGGCTTGTTGACGAATTTGGGTGACGAACGGACTCGGGTTGTCGATGTTCATGTACGGTTTGATACCGCATTGTTGTTGTACCTTTTTAAACCACGGGATCATATCGTCGGTCGGGGCTTCAACGGTGAACACCGCGGACGGGTATTGTTGCTTCATCGAAGCGATGATTTGTTTTACCTTTTCGTCGTTTTCGACATGGTTTTTCAATCCCGGCGATTTATGAGGTTCTTTCCCGACTAAAATCACTTTTCCGCCGCTTGCCGCGAAACGAGCCAGAGCTTCCGCCGTGGCGGGCATCATCGTTTCCGTTTCCAATAAAATCAACGTACGATATTTTCGGTTGCCGTATTTCAAAAATCCTTTTTCGGGTGCGCTTTGTTGTATAATGTTTTCGGAAGTGTAATCGCAAGCATTTCCGCATTGATGTATGGCTTCCCATACGCGATATTGGTACGGAGGATAACGTAATTCCGGGAAAGGATCGCGTTGTGGTCCGTGTATTGTCCACATATCCGCCAAGGGATGCATCACGGCGATATCCGCAAAAGGGTCCGTTTCCCGAAGAACCGCCGAAAGCCGGGTTTTGTAGGTCGACCACAATTTGAAATACGGCCACCATGTGTTGCGTTCGTTGAAGAAGGTACCGTAGCGTACCCATCCCGGAAACGGGGTTTCCGGAGGACTGTAATTAAATCCGTGAAGGATCGAATGCGTGACGCCCGACATGTTACTCTGGTCGCCCACGATTTTGATTCGTTCCAAGGTGGCGTTAAATACGGCATTGGTGTTGGTGATCTCTTCGCAACTGACTTCCTTTTTACCGGAAAGTCGCGCCGCCGACGCCACGAATTTGTTGACGGGCGTATATGCGGGATTTTTCGCGAAGTTACGTGTTTTATCACCGTCGTTGCTCCACAGCCATGTTTCGCATTCCGGAATATCGATTTTAAATGATGCATCCAACGGATGAAACTCACGTCCGTAAGCCTGCACTCTCGATTTGAATCCGTACTTGTTGCACCATTGCGTATAAGGCGTCAGAAAACGATCGGAAGCAATGTCCATGCAGGTGACGAAGAAGTCGTAACGCGCGCGAGACACTTCTTCTTTTGCCGTACCGGACAGTTGCGTAATTTCGGCTCCTTCAATCGCGTGGCCCATGTGTCCGACCTTATATAATATGAACGGCAGATAAGGTTTGATGTCGTAACCTTTGCGACGTTCGAATTCTTCCGCAAAATCGAGACACCAGTTGGCGCCTTCCAATTCCATGCTGTCGCAGAACAACGCACGAAATCCGTTCAAACCGCTCAATGCCGGAAACAGGTTGTCCGACATTCGATTCAGAAATTTCTCGACGGCTGTTTGATTGTAATGATTCAATACCGGTCCCGAGGCTCCCGGAGCGCCGTTGATCACCGCTTGAAACCCGATGAACTTAACCAATGCGTACAGGATATGTTCTCCTTGAGGAATATCCACGGTAACGGTATTTTGACCTTTTTCGAACGGGATATTCACGGCAGGCGAAAAAGTATCCATTTGCACCGGCGCCAAGCAAACGGAATATAATTCGCTTGTGGTTCCCCGATACATGGACATAACTTCCGGCGATGCTTCTTTGATCAGATCCGCCGTTTTAAACGTCATTTTGCCCGGACCTTTTACTTTGCGGCTCGATAAGGTGAGCAATTGTGTTTGTTCCTCCGGGGTCAGAAATTCGGCGCCGAACGGCCAACCCGAACCGACGATAGTATCGCAAATCATGCCCCGTTCTTCGGCTCCTTTCAATGCCGTCTTAACCATTTCGATCCATTCGGGACTGAGCCACGGCAACGAGGGAATCCCCAAGTCGTCGCCGCCCGGAAAAGCAATCGGATTGATTTCCACGCCGCCTATTCCGGCTTCCTTCATCACATCCAATTCACGGAGAATTTCCGCCGCGGACAACTTATCGCCGTTCCACCACCAGCGAACGAACGGTTTATTCTCGGCAGGAGGATTTTGAAATATCGCAAACAGATCGTCTCCGGATTCACCGGATCCGCTGCCAAACAAGTTACATGCTTGAATGAAAGGAAGGCCCGCGGTCAGTACGATTCCGGATTTAATAAACGTCCGACGGGACGGCGAAGGAAGATCATTTGAAGGGTTCATGCAAGTAGGATTTGGTTTTTAACGGTTACACATGTCGTGTCGATCGGGATTCCGAACATTGCGCATGCGCATTCCATCAATTATTTTGTTTGGTTTACCGTTATGTCGATTCGCAAGTGTTGCCTTTGCGATCAATCATTCTCGGTTGACGTGTCAAAGATAAAAAATATTTTGCCGCATTTCGATAATAAAAAATCCGACTTGCTTTTCACACAAGTCGGATTTTTTATTATTGTACCTCGGGCGGGACTTGAACCCGCACGGACATTACTGCCCACGGGATTTTAAGTCCCGCGTGTCTACCAATTCCACCACCAAGGCATGGTGACAAAAAATCCCGACATTTCGTCGGGATTTCGAGCGGAAAACGAGACTCGAACTCGCGACCCTAACCTTGGCAAGGTTATGCTCTACCAACTGAGCTATTTCCGCAGATGGGTTTTTATTTTGACGGTGCAAAGATATAACAAAAATGAATTCTCCAAATAAACCGAGTAAAAAAAGCGTAAAAAATATTACTTCCCAATGGTGGTTGGCAATATTGCTTTGTCACCCGGGGTCTTACCGATATTACCAATCCGTGCGTTGTTCGCTTTAACGACGAAACATATTGGGGACGTTACATTCGTATTCCCGTGGGGAATTACGACACACAACGGTTCAAACTTTATTCGTATCAATAATAAATTGCCGATGGAAAGAAAAGTCGGGATCGGAATAACGACCGATTCAATGTGACAAATTCGATCAAAATACGATATCGAACAATATACGAGTTTGATATTTTGAGATCAAGTTTAATTTTTTGTATATCTTTGCGACGTTTTGTCGGTCCGGTAGCTCAGCTGGATAGAGCAACTGCCTTCTAAGCAGTAGGTCATGGGTTCGAATCCCGTCCGGATCACTAAGGGGTCAAAAGTCGCACAGACAAGACCCGAAAAGGTAATGACAAAATCTCCTAAAACGTTGATTTTAGGAGATTTTTCTGTTTTTTGTCCATCATTGGCAGGACAGCGTTCAGCAATCAAAAGACACTTCTCCGCTACGGTTTCGC
>JAVBNP010000078.1:0-5983 GCA_031551455.1 Bacteroidales bacterium
GAACGGAAACATTTTAATCCGTCGTCGGTCATTCCTTCATACAACATGCCGACCGCGGCACAATATTCGAAACCCGTCATTGCTTCGGGAAAATACGGGAAAGGTACTTTCAATCGGCCTTTGGGCCAACCGGCCATGATCAAACCCGATTCATTACCCAACACGAACGAACGCATATTATTGAAATGCGACGAAAAATCGGGCAGATAATTATATTTCAAGATGCTTTGCAAAGTGGTTTGCACGTTCGCGGGTTTTACCAAATAGCCGAGCCCGCAAATATGCGCCATGTACTGTCCCACCAACTGATCGACCAAACAGCCTTTGCCTAACTGATAAGGCGGAACTTTGTCGGGATTTTTCTCCCAATCGAAATATTCGAATGTTTCCGGGTCCGTGATGATTTGTTCGTAATATTCGCCGTTGAACAAATTTTCATCGATCCATTTGCTGCCGTTGGCGTACAATCGACGACATTCTTTTTCGAAGTCTTTATCCTTCATGAATTTTGCCATTTCTGCGCCCGCTTTCAATGCTCCCAAATACCATAGTCCCATTTGCGGATTGGGACCGAAATAATTCACATCCATCGTGTTGTGTTGGCTCCCTTCCATCACGCCGTCGCGATTGCCGTCCCAACCTTTTTCCACCCAAGCAAAAGCCAACGCTTTTTTCACTTGCGGCCAATTCTTGCGCAAAAAATCATTGTCGCCGCAAAGTTGCCAGTCGCGATAAAACTTCATGATGCACCCCATTTGTCCGTCGGCGGCGGTCGATTTGCTTTTACTTGCCTCACTCAACGGCAGAGCTGCACGAAAAGCCATGCTGCCGCGTTCGTCGGTGGCATGGTTGAATTCCACGTCGCGCATGGTCTGAGCCAAATCGCCGAAAAGAAACGCCGTAGCCTGTTCGTAGTTCCATACGTGGGTGCAAGAACCGGCACATGAGCCGTTAACGTTCATGGTGCCTTCCCATCCCATGAAATGACCGCTCGGCAGGCGGAAAGTGGTTTGTGATCGCAAGACGTTCAGATTGAACAATGCGGCCTCTTTTATCTCCGCGGGAATATCGCTTTTTACGACGGCATCGACAAAAGCAACGGTTTTCTTTTCCAAAACGGGCAAACGGGGAACGGTTTTTTCGGCAACATCCCAAGCGTCTTTATATTGCCCGGTATAATAATTCCCGAATACCGTTTTGTCTCTGTCCGGATCATACCAAGCAACCCATCCCAACCGGTTGGGAAAATGCCATGTCAGAAAAAACACATAGCTTTTTTTCGACCGTGCGGCGATGGTTTGTTTCACGGCCAACGACGCCATCGGATTGTTTCCGATCAATTGATCTTTTTCCGTCAATACCCCTTCCTCGCTGAAATCATCCCAAAAATCGAGAAGGGAATTGGACCAATGATCCGTCGAAGCCGACGTACGATACGATACACCTTGTCGGGCATTGGTTGTTAGTGCGATGCTTCCCCAAGCGGGATCGTTTTTGGCAATGCTGTCCGAATACATGTATATGCCTCGAACATCGTTGCCATCGCGATATTTATTGATATTCTTCTTTGCTCCCGTGGGAACGAGCTCTCCCGTCCATGCGTAGATCATTTGCGAACCGTCTTGTCCGACGAAATTTCGCATGGTTCCGCACACGGATACTTCAACGGGAGCATCCGTCAAATTCTCCACTTCGTAAGTGAGCACGGCAATCGGTATACCGCTGTCGTCGGCATTTCCGGGTATGAGCGGATTGAATCCTTTAATACGTACTTTAATCGGCATGCGTTTATCGGAAAGATTCACTTGTCCGAAAGGATATGCCGCATCAAATGAAGCGTTTTCGAAACGCGGAATCCCGTGATGATACACCGGGCGACCTTCGAAGTTAAGGTATTCCGCCGAATGAATGGGCCCAATTAATCCGCGTGTAACGGGCTGTTGATTATTTTGTTTCACCCAAACGGAGAAAAACGGAGCTTCATTACTCCCTTTGTCGACCGTGCCGTAACCTACGCTCGGTTTGTTTTGAATTTCCCAGTCGCGCAGTTCGCCGCGACCACCCAAACCGACAACACCCGTACCGATACCCCCTACGGGAAGAGAAATGTTATATAAATGATCTTGATCATAATGTTTCAAAACGGGCCATTCCGTCGGACTCCATTGCGAGAATGCCGAAGAGATGGAACAGATGAAAGCGAGGATAAAAGAATAATATGTTTTCATGTGTTTATTTTTAGATTGCATTTTTTATTTCGCCACCTGCAGGGTCTGCGACCGCTGTCGGGGCAGGACTCCCTGCCCGACTGAGTCGTTCAGGCGGGCCTGCAGGTGGTCGATAGACCCCGGCAGCGGAGCTTCAAAGACAATTACATATTGATTGTTATCAATTGCATGAGCTTGATAAACAAAATCCGATGATACCGGGCAACAATAATCAATTCATCGCGTCAAAACACCAATCTCTGCAATGGTAGCGCCCGAATCTTTCGGGTCGGCCGTTTCCAAAATGTCCATCTTGAAATAACGAACTTCCGTCGGGCGATCGAACAATACATCGTGACGAACGGGATTGTTTTTGATATTGGCAAACGCACCGCTTTTCATTTTTTGCCATTTTTTACCGTCAAGGCTCGTATAAAAGTCATACTTATACACATTGTTTCGCGCATGAGGTAACGGCAGGTAGAAAAATCCCTTTACGGTGAGTTTTTCTCCCAAGTCGACGACAATGTTTGATACATCCGTGAAAGAATAATTTGTCTGCGGATCTTCGTCAATCGCATTTTCCTGTCCGGTTTTCGGGTTTCCCGAAAGAACTTTCCATTTTTCGGTGGCGATATCGTAATTGATGGTTACCGTTTCGCTTGATTGCGTTTCTCCGTTGACAAACGCTTTGGCTTTAACTATTCCGCCCGCCGACATATTAAACGATTTGACGTAACGCGTGGAATTTGCGGTCGGTTCGCTTCCATCCGTGGTATATCGAATGATCGGATCGTCCGATTCGCAACGGATGGTCACGTTTCCTTTTTTATCGCGCAGAATTACGGGAAGACTCAACATCTCTTCCGCTTTGTATAATCCTATTTCGTTGAGAATCGGGCATGCCAATGATTCCTCGATATTGATTCGTATCTTTTTTGCGGTGACGGAAGGAAAACACAAAATACGTTTGTAACCGACGGTAGTTTGCCGATCGATCGGATACCACTCGGTTCCGTCAAAATACTCCACGCCGAACGCTTTTATTCGTTGTCCCAGCGGGATGTATTCCTGAAGCACCAAACGATTCACGGATTGTTCTTTTTTCAAATCGATTTCGATGGAAGCCGTCAATTGGCCGTCACCGGTAGCCCAATAGGTATCGTATTTTCCGTCGGTCAGATTTTGAACGCCGTATGCGGAAACATTACCTCTTACGTTGCTCGCTTTAATCTCGGCATCTTTGGCCAAATTGACCGCAAAACCGGCATCCAGGGCTTTTCGCAATTCCATCAGACGGGCCGAATCGTTGGGGTGAATCAAGCCTCTTCTGTCGGGAGGAACATTCAGTAACAGATTACCGTTACGCCCTACCGAAGTATAATAAATACCGAGCATCTTGCTCAACGATTTTACTTTGTCGTCGGTAGCCGGACTGTAGAACCAACCCGGACGGATGGATACGTCCACCTCGGCGGGCAACCATTCTTTTCCGTTTTCGATTCCTCTTTCCAAAACGGAAAGATCCTCCGTTTTAAAATAAGCTTCCGAGTCGAATGTCGACCAGTTGGTTTCGTCGGCATATCCGCGTTCGTTCCCGACCCAACGGACCGTCCAATAAGGACTCCCGAAGATAATCGCATCGGGTTGAAACTTCTTGACAACGCCCAAAAATAACTTCCAATCGTACACTTGCACTTTCCCGTTGGGACCTTCGCCGCAAGCTCCGTCGAACCATTGTTCGAAAACCGGTCCGTAGCCGCTTAAAACCTCGGTCAACGTATTGGCAAAAACTTGATTGTATTCATCGGTTCCGTAGGTGGGGTGGTTCCTGTCCCACGGGGACAGATAGACCCCGAATTTGAGTCCGTATTCTTTACATGCTTCCGACAATTCGCGAAGAATGTCGCCTTTACCGTCCTTCCAAGCGCTTTCGCGAACGGTATGTGTGCTGTAATTGCTGGGCCACAAACAAAAACCGTCATGATGTTTGGCCGTGATGATGATCGCTTTCATTCCCGCATCTTTGGCAATTCGTGCCCATTGGCGGCAATCGAGGGCAGAGGGGTTAAATACTTTCGGGTCTTCGTCGCCGTGTCCCCATTCCTTGTCGGTAAACGTATTGGGACCGAAATGGATGAACATGTAATATTCCATTTTCTGCCATTCCAGTAGTTGCGAAGTCGGTACGGGACCGTAAGGAGCCGGCGGAGCGGGGGTGTTGCATGCAACGAGCGTCAAGACAACGACGCCTATAAGGAGTACGAATATATTTTTCATGGTTAAGGTTTTATTGATTGAGTGTTTTTGGTCTCTGTGGCTCTCTGTGTTCCCTCTGTGCTCTCTGTGTCATTTTCGGGACACGGAGAGCCGCAGAGGAAACACAGAGAACCACGGAGGGCATAATATTATTTATTTTGCAAACATTTCATTCATTATTTTGATATCCGAATATTCATCATCATACGAACGATATAGTCCGTCCATAACGAGATTTGCTTCGGGAAACGCGGTCAGAATTTTTCGGATCGATTCTTTGTTCTCAAACAAACATATCGGAGTATTCGTGCCATACAATTGCTCGTGTATGTCTTTTCGCGGAGAAGCGATCACGATACTTCTAATGTTCATCTTTTTCAATTCGGCAATATTAGCCGTAATGTTTGCTTCGTCGAGAAGCAGGAGAGCGAGCGAAGGCGCAAACGTAAAGTTCGGCCTGTTCACGCGGACAACGATTTCCGATGCTTTTTTAACGGACTCACCCAAACGTCCGACGGACGATCGCATCATCACCCGTATTCCTTTCTCGGCGGCGTAATCCGAAAGCATTTGAAACGTTTCGATTGTCGATGCTTCGAATTTTTCGGACGTGTAATTGTTTATTACCGGTTGTTGCGTGGCGAGCAACAATTCGTCTGCCCCGAGGATAGCCATCTTGTCGATCACCTCTTTCACGACATCCATGCTTTTCCGATATTGTTCCGCATCGTTGTTCACAATGCGCAAATCCACGTAAAGATTGATGCCCGAGGTTAAATCCGTCGTTATTTCTAGTTTTTGTCTTTTTATCCAGCCTGCTTCCCGTTTCAATGCCTCTTGATCGCGGTCGTACAAGTAGCGCCAATCGATAACCGCACGATCGTATTGCGTGAAGAACGTCGGACGCGAGAGAATTTCTTCTTTAATATCGCGAATGTTGCGCAGCGCCAACGCTCTCCCCGATCGATTCGGGGTCGGTTCGACTTCCGGTTCCGTCATCACATTCGGATGTTTCAGCTTGATGTTGAAAATGCGTACTGCTCCTCCCGCAATCGTATTCGATGTATTTTTTCCCGGTTTTGCCGTGATCGTTTTCGGCGCGTACCCTACGGCTTTCATTTCCGATACGGTCACGGGAAGTTCTTTCATCGATACGATTTCTCCGGTTTTGGAGCGAACCGCGAAATTTTGCTGTTCCCATTGATCATTCGAAATCAGCACGGTATATTCGTTTTCGTTTTTGACGCAGGTGATCATACTCAACATCGGATTCGTTTCGAAGATTTTCGTCGAAGCAAAAATATCTTCGATCAATGCTTTCATGTGTCGCAACATCGGAAAAGGCATATTCAAAGGTTTTTCTTCCTCGATTTTAGCCGGAAGCAAACATTGAGGCTTTTCGGAAATGCCGAAAGGAGAAGCGAAAACCGTGATTTGTCCTTTCCCGAACGAAAGTTGTACTGCAGCGGGGACGGTTCCGCACCGTTGGACGATTTTTGCTCCCGACGGTAAAGACA
>JAVBNP010000262.1:0-10686 GCA_031551455.1 Bacteroidales bacterium
CGAAATTACGGGGTTGCATCACGCCGGTGTATTTTTGTATTTCGGCGAAATCGGGAAAAGTTTGATATTGCCCCGTTTCATGCGCCACGACGGGAATCGTCACGGAATTAAGTGCGACCGTAAAATTTCGGTTGGTGCAAGGCTTTTGTTTATTGATAATTCCACCTTCATCCGAACCGACAAAAGCATACGATCCTCTGATTTCGGTGCTGTTGTCGGCAACCCTCTTTCCGGTACGGGAAGACACAAAGAAATCTTCGGAAGGATACGGATGCGGATCGGTCAGGAAATTATTCGAGCCGTTGGCATACAAATGCCGGCGATCCATACTTTTAAGATAATCGGTTATCGTACATATGACAGCAGCATCGCCGGTCAGCTCATTACCTAAAGCAAACATGACAAATGAAGGATGGTTGCCGTATGTTTCCATGATGCGCCGACCTTCCGCTTTCATATAGTCGACAAGTTTCCGGTTTTCTGGATTGACTTGAGTCCATATGGGCAGCTCGGATTGCAGAAAGATACCCGATTCGTCGGCAGCCTCGAACGCTGCGGCGGACGGCGTCCAAGAATGAAAACGCACATGGTTGATGCCGTATGATTTGGCTATCGAAAAATACCGTATCCAGTCCGCTTTATCGACGCTTGCATAGCCGGTAAGCGGAAAAACGCCGGCATCGTGTTTGCCCCGCAGGAAAACCGTACGTCCGTTGTTGGTCAGTTTACCGGAACGGGCGTCGAAATCCCGAATCCCGAATCTCTCCCGACAGATATGACTTCCATCGTCAAGATATGCTTCCAAGCGATACAGGTACGGGTTGTATTCATCCCAAAGAGCGGGATTTGCAATCTCAAAATCGATATTTACGAAAGTATTGCCCGGTACAACATCTGCTTTAATTTGCTTTTTTGCCGCTATCTTCCCCGCGGCATCCTTCACCAAAACGGTTATTTTTTTATCTTTCGCATTATTATCGGCCGCATTGAATATTTCCAGTCGGGCATTGCATTTTCCCGATGTCGCCGCATCAATCCGTACATTTCGGACAGTTACATCATCAAGACGTTTGAGGTAAAATTTGCCCAAGATACCGTTCCAATTTGTCTGCACATCATCCGCCCAAGCATGTGAAGCGCCCAAAGGGAGTAAGCTCTTGTTATTGTCGATAACAATTTTTATCCGATTGATGCCCGGCTTGAATACGTTTTTGATGAGATATACGTGCGGAACGGAAACACTTTCCTGCATGCCGATGGGCGTATCGTTCACCGTTACTTTCGACACTTTAGTACGCTCCATATACAATTCCACGCAACAGCCCGTCCATGAATTCGGTATGTTGACGTCTTTTTCGTATACGGCCTCTCCCGTATATCGGTAAGGCGCGGTCAAAGAGTATGTCGAGGAGTCCGATACCGGAATACCGATCTTATTTTCGGCAAGTGAACCGGGAAACTTAACGGTATGTTTTACCGAATCGATCGTGACGTTCCATATCCCGGACAGATCAATGAAATTGTTTTCTCGCTTACAGGACAAGAATGTAAGACCTACCAAAAGATATGATACTATCCTCGACATATCACGTTGATTTTATGCTCGAATCGTTTATTTTACCACCAATGCGTGTTCGCTTTCAAAAATCAGCCGTACCGGTCCGATCAAACCGGAAGGCATGAGGGACTTTCCTTCCAGATGAGGCCATTTCCATCCGACAAATGTTGTGCGGGAAGAAGATCCGGGAGTACCTTCGGCCACTCGTCGGGGGATTTCCCGCAACGCCATGCCTTCTACCGTTGTTCCTTTATTATTCGTCCATTCGCTGTCATCCGGGTATTGACTGTCGCCAATCAACCGATTGACCCAAAGGTTGGCTACCCGTATTTCCAATCGGTTTTTTCCGGGCAGGAGATGTTCGGTGATATCCGTTTGATAAGGCGACTTCCATAGTATTCCGAGCGATTTTCCGTTTAGGATCACTTCGGCAATAACTTCAACCTTTCCCAAATCGAGAATGCACTTCGTTCCTTTTGCCGATTGGCTTGCGTTTACTCGGAAAGAGGCGGAATAAAGCGCAGAGCCCGAATAATAGCGTATGTTCGGATCATTGTGTTCCTTCCAATCGATCAATTGAGGAAAGGAAACGGATTTTTTCCGATCCGGAAAGAGTACATTCCACGGGCCGGTCAGCTCGACCGGTTTCGGAGGTGCGGAAACGGAAATGTTTCGAGAAGTGCCGTCGGACAGTTCAACTTGTACGTTTGCCGCCTTTTCGCTTTGCACAAGTATGCGGTCGCCATCTCGGTCGAGTTTTATTTGCGAAGCGTCAACATCTCCCGAGACGGATGCAACACCGATTTCGTTCCGCAAGGGTGACCGGAAAACCACGAAAACGGATTCGGCGGGCTTCAAACTCAAGGTAACATTCATATTTCCGTCCGTTGACTTGTGAAAAGCCGGGGCGACTTCGATTCGACCGTCTTCCGGATACCACAACTCCGGCAGTCGGGAATCGACCCGAAATGTTGCTTCTATGGTTTTCGGAGTGTCGTGTTGATTCGTGACGAAATAGAAGTCCGTTCCCTCCGCTTCCCGATGTATGAACTCGATCCCGTTTCCGGGATAAAGTGTTTTTCCCGAATTGTTTTCTCCGAGAACACGATACGAAAAATCCGGAGCCGATTTCCGGAAATCGGCAATCTCTTTCAATGAAATTCCCCAAGCAACGATTCCCGAACCGTATCGGTGAGTTTTGACGGCTTCCCCGTCACAATTCGCCCAGATCCGATTGGCCAACGAAAAGAATTCCTTCTCCTTTTCCGGGCTCTCCAAGCCGGGCATTCGTGAGGGTTTCGGACAAACGACACTGGCACCGGCACGAATCAATTCTTCGACTTTTCGAAGAACTTCCGGCGTCATATGCGGTTGATCGGGCAGTATCAGCGCTTTATATGCTTTCCCTCCGGGTATTCGCAATTCTCCGTTAACCGTTTCAAGCGCGTCAAATATTTCCGTGTTGCAGAAATCGTAATCGAAACCCGTTGGAGGAGCAGGATTCAATTGCGTGCGCGTCAACGGTGCCAACGGCGCATCTTCTCCGGCGTAATAGAGAAAATCGGTCACGGGTTTTCCTTGTTGAAGCAGATATTGACAACGGGATAGGTAATCGGTCCAGCCGTTGATGTAAGGCCACCAAGTGTTGCGACGATCAAAGCGGGCGCCGTATCCGCCCAGTCCGAATCCGGGGGCGACTTCATACGGATCGTGGGCAAAAGCATGAAGGCTGAATTGGTTAATGCCCGCACCGAAAAAATAATCTCCCTGAATTTTAAAATCCCGGGGCGATTCTTCGAAAATCCGATAAGGTGCTCCCGTGAAAGCTTCGGAACCGACAACGGTCCGACCGTAGGTATGCGCGGCGGACGAGACGAGTTTGGCCGTCGCCGTCGGGAATTCTTCGGGAGAAGCCACCCACCATTCGTTCATGGGCAAATCGACCAAACCCGCCACTTTAAAATCGTTGGTATTCCCGAAACTTCCGTAAGGTTCGGCCGCCAGAAACAGTCCTTTTTTATGGCACATCCGCGCCATTTCTCCATAGAAATTCTCCGCCAACAGGTCGCCGATCGTTTTACGAAAATCCCAAAGAAATTTTTCGGAAGTTTCCATGTCTTTCACGACTCGGCCCGTCAGTGCCGGCAAGTACAACAAAGGATCGTACCCCCGACGTGTTTCGAATTCCCGGTCAAACTCCGGTGTCCAATTCTGATGTCCGGCTTCATAACTGTCGATTAGTACGAATTTAACCGTTCCCGGAGCCGCCGCTTCCAACGAATCGACCATTCGTCCGGCTGAGTGCTCCCAAAAGTATCGAACCGCGGAAGCGGACAATTTATTAATCTCCAATCCTCGTCCTCCCGCCGCAGCCGGATGGTTTTGTCGGCCGGTCGGTTGATAACCCAACCGAAGGATGGTCCATTCGCCGGGAGGAACTTCCCATTGCAGTCGGCCGTTTTGGTCGAGGTATTTCGAAATATCGATGATTTTTGCGGGATCCAACATATCCGTATTTTCGGGAGTTCTTTGATCCTTCACGTAAGCAGTGTATTTGTGAAAACCGCTTTTTCCCCACCAATCCTTTATACGAAAAGGCGTTCCTTCTTTTTCGCCCTTCGGGGTCGGGAATGCCAACAGGATAATGTCGTGATAATGCCCGGCCACCCGTTCACGGGGAACATAATAACGTTTGTTCACTTCCGCATTCTTTTGCATATCGCGTTCGATCCCGAGCGCCGGCAGAGGTGTTTCCAAAAGAGCATCGAACCGAGTCGGTCCCGCCACTTGTTTTTCCGTCCATACGACTTCCTGCATGGCTTGTTCCGGTTCCACCCAAGGGCCTCCGCTCACGGACCAACCGGAACCATTGCAGATTCCCATTTCCAATCCGAGTCGGGCGGATTCCCGTCCGGTATGTTTCAACATGTCAAACCAAGCATCGCTCATGTAATCGACCGGACCGGGCAACGGCATGCCCTCGCTGCTGTTGAACAACGTAAATCCGCCGAAACCGCTTTTCCGGAAAGATTCGAGATCCTTGGTGATCGCTTCTTTGGAAATATGTCCGTTCAACCAATGCCACCACAGTTGCGGTTTATATTGAACGGAAGGAGACCGAAATTCGGCTTCCGATAAAAGCCGTCCGGCGGCAATATCCGGTGTATTTTCCGTTTTCCCGAGGGCTTCGCGGATGGCATTCAATCGTTCCGGAACCAACCGTCCGTTTTTGTAGTCGTTCAATACCGGGGCAATCCATCCGCCTTCGTCGTATTCGTTCCATGCGTAGATTAAGATACTTGCAACAGACGATTCTTTCCGATGTTTTTTAACCCAGTTCACTCCCGCAACCACTTGATCCGCCAGTTCTTTTGCGGTAGGTTCCATGCACCAACTGTTGCGGTAGTAATCGGTCCACATGCTTTTCCGTCCCATTCTGGGTCGAGGATCCCAACCGGACGTAACGATCGGGATTACCTCAAATCCCCGTTCCCGATATTCATTCCACGAAGCTCGTTCACGCGATGCCATATCCGCATAAGGTTCTCCGTCTTTCCCGGCAGTCTTGTAACGGCTGACTCCGTCCGCTCCCGTCGCTTTGGCATTCGCACAGGGATCGACCATCCCCATCATCGCGATGTACGGATCCGGAAGACCGGCCGTTTTGGTCGCTTCCCTAAGTTTCTTCATCATCTCCGCACTCCGTTCGTCCGCCTCGAAAACGTAAACCAACGGGCGACCTCCGGCTACGGTCTGATAACTGTCCCGCTTAAAATCCCGAATGAGTTTTTTTACCGCTTCATCCGAATCGAAATGTCCGCTCTCGCAAACCGCACACATTTTTACTTCATTCGCATACCGGCTGGATTGGTGAAGTAACCGAGCCGCCGCCAAACCGTCCCCGTTGTCTTTGTACCAACAGTAGGCCCAATAGTCAATCCCTGCATCGCGGGCCAACAGAATTTCTTGATCGATCAGTTCCTGCGAAATGTAGGGCATTTCCACTTGTCCGTCCGTCACGGAGGCAAAATACGGAATCCTGTGAGCGTATTCTTTAAAAGAAAGATTACCGGCGACCAACCAAGGAACCGTATTGTCGGCAATACCGTTGTTGGTTCGATACATGCCGTCCCATCGAATGGTGCCGATCAATACATCGGTATCGTTGTTTTGTCCATATGCATGTGTCGAAATCCAAATGAATATCAATAAAAGAAACTGTCTGCTTAATGAATGAAATTTCATTTCGGGGTTATTAATGGTTTTTATAAATTACAAATGAAATCGGCTAAAGAGGCTGAAATCAAAAAGTCGAAAATGAACGTCATTGCGAATCACGAGGTACGAGTGATGAAGCAATCTTTGAAATTGCTTCGCTATCGCTCGCAATGACGTTATGTTTAATTTCCGAATACGGCTTTTACCGCTTCCAGATAGCCCATTCCGTTACGGGTGTCGGGTTCGAGATAACTTCCTTCCGTCCATTCGTTCCAGCAATTAATGCTGATGATACGCGGACTGTTCGGATTTGCCAATATCTTCTCTTTGGACATTTGAAGCGCCTGCTTGAAATTTTCGGGTGTATTATTTTTGATCAGATTCGTATAGGGATATTGCCCCGGTTCCCATTCCGCATCCGGATCGCAACGCGGGGTTACATCCCACCCCATGGTTATGTTGGGGTGATACGGAAGTGAATATTTGTCGGCGGTATTCCAATATTCGAAATATTGATCCCTCACTAAATTATAATCGGTTTGCCGATCGGGAAGATTAGCGTGTTGAATCCATACATAGGTGGTAAACGAATCAAAATCGAGCGCCTTGATCATATCTTCCACATTATCCGGCTGTACATCCACCGGTAAAACGGGATTACCCCACATAACAACATTCCAGTGTACTCCTTTTAATCCGGCGGCTTTCGCTTTTTCACGCATCAGGTTCATGGCTTGTTTCGCGGCCTCG
This sequence comes from Bacteroidales bacterium, assembly GCA_031551455.1. Taxonomy (GTDB): domain Bacteria; phylum Bacteroidota; class Bacteroidia; order Bacteroidales; family UBA4181; genus JAIRLS01. The sequence continues at coordinate 6,527 of JAVBNP010000262.1, forward strand.
ATACTGCCGAAACATTGCACGAATGTTTTGATATGGTAGACCGAAAAATATGCCTTACCGTCGACCAGCCAATAATTGGGCTGCGTGAAATATTGCTTGACCAAAATATCGCAAATCTCTTTGTACCTTTCCGGAGAAACAACACCCGGATACAATAATTTGGCCTCCGTTCCTTTTTTATAAGGATGTCCGTCCGCCCAGTCGTGATTGGCCCACATCAAACCGAATTTCATTTTATTTTTGTTCTTTGCTTGCAGGAATCCTTCGTCGAGGCAACGATTCAGGAAGGGACCATCCTCATACATGTACCAATCGAAAATAAAAGCGTCGATACCGTGGTCGGTCGCCACCTTGATTTTCCGAGCCATCTCTTTCGGATCTTTTTCGTCCGTATATCCCCAAGCCGGAACAATCGGTTGGTTATGTTCGGGAAAACGGGGTTTAGCCGTCTTGACCAACTCCCATTCCGACCACCCTTTGCCTTTGCGGGCTTCATTTCGCGGATCGCCGGTATGGTAATCGGGGAAATAATAACAAGCCACCGTAATATCTTCGGCATCCGTTTTCTTTTGCGTGTTGCCGCAGCCGCACAGAATGATCATCGCCGTAAACAATGGGGAAAATAATATTTTATTCATCGTATCGTATTTTTATGAATCGGTATGTTTGTTTCGTACTTTCTATTTGTATATCGTAAGTGACGGATCGGTGTAAGGTCCCAAACCAATATCTTCGGGTAACAGATCTTCGTGTTGTTGCGGCGCTCCGGGGGCAAATACGCGTCTGACCGCATCCAAATACCCGAAACCGTATTCCCGATACGGCGCAATATAATGTCCCTCACCCCATTCGTTCCAATTATCGAGAAGGATCATGCGGCTTCCCAGTTCACCTTTCGGCATATATTCTTCTATGAATTTGCGTCCGCGACGGAGCAACGTTTCGTAATCCCGGGGAGGCAGTTTCCAAATCGAACTTTCATCGTGCCACCCGCTCCATGCCTGCGTAAACGTTACTACTTGGGGTATTTGGTAATGCAATGCCTGTATCTGTGCGATTTGCCTTAATTGGCTTTCAATGGCCGTTGCGGGAGAAGGATTATTATCCACATGCCAACAGTAAGCGAAGGTGTAATCCATTCCCATCGCAGCCATACGCGCTACCCGAAGCGGATCGGAACCGCGGTATTCACCCAGTACATAAAGCCCGTCAAACCCGGCTTCCTTGCACATCCGACGCATCAGATCGATTGCCTTGCGCGCGACATCATCGCCCCCGAGATCTTCGGCAAGCCCCGTAGGACGGTATATGAATAAAACCGGCTTGTTATCTATTTTCAAATAGTTATCGCGCTTGAAGAACTTTTCGATCCAGTAGGGCATCAGATTGTCCCGGAGATCAGCTAAATCGGAAATACCCGACTTACCACGTTGGCCGTTCTCCCACATAATGGTAAAGTTCATTTGATTGCCGTAGCGCGATTTAAAAAAGGCATCGTCCAAAATGCTTTTTTCGTGTCTGGTTCTTACGGCGCCTCCTTGCGAGTCCCTGTACCAACAGTAGATGAAAAACGAAATCCCGTGATCGAGCGCCCATACGGTTTCCCAATCGGCTACTTCGGGATTATCCATCAAATAGTAACCCAACGCAGGGGTGCGTTCCTGGTGGTTTTCAATTACTCCTTTCCAAAGATACATATAGTCTTTATCCCACAGAGGGCAATTATGCGCTCCGACCAGAAAATCCGTTTTAACGGGCTTCGGTTCGGGCACGTAATCGCGCTTTTCTATCCGGCGCGGTTCCAACACCACTTGTGAAACGGTAATTCGGTCAATGACTTTACCCTTTTCGACCAACTCGACGGAAAAATCCTTTTGTCCCGGTTCTTTACAAACCACATCCCAACTGTGGTAGGGCGCTCCCGACGGCAATGTTGTTGCTTTGAGCGTTTTTTGCGTACTGCCGTCTTTTGGGAGAATGAGGCGACATTCATAACTTTTTTTCGCGCCGTTTTTCACGATTACTCTGAAACGGAAAGGTCTCTCGGCCCGTATTACGGGACAATCCGACTGAAAGCTGTTTGGCAGGATCGAAATACCCTCTTGAGCAAAAAGAACGGGGCACCCGAAAAAGAAAAAGAACAGAAAGAATAAATTTTTCATAATTAATGTTTTAAAGTTGTCGCATAAAATCATATTGCCGTTTTGAATGTCTTGATATCGGAGTTTTATTTGCCGAAAACCGCTTTGACGGCTTCCAAATAAGCCGTTCCGGTTTTTGTGTCGGGTTCCAGATAACTCCCTTCGGTCCACTCGTTCCAGCAATTAATATTCAGTATCTTGGGGCCGGCGGGATCCGCAAGGAGTTTCTCTTTGGTTATTTCGAGCGCTTTTTTGAAGTTTTCGGGCGTATTGTTTCCGATGGTATTGGTAAACGGATAAGGGCCCGTTTCCCATTGATCGTTTTGATTGCAACGCGGAGTGGGATCCCATCCCATAGTCACGTTCGGGTAATACGGAACGTTGTATTCTTTTTTTGCCTTGTCCCAAAACGAAAAGTATTCGTCACGAACCTTGTTGAAATCGGTTTGCACTTCGGATAACGCGACATGATGAATCCACACGTAAGACGTAGCCGAATCAAACCCCAACACGTTGAGCATTTTTGCCATATCAACGGGTTGGTTTTCGCCCGGAAGAATCGGTTCTCCCCACGTTACCAAATTCCAATGTACTCCTTTTAACCCCGCGGCAACGGCTTTTTCGCTTAAACGATCCATCGCCCGACGAGCAGCGTCGACAGTCCCGAAATTCTCGATAAATTTTTTGATATCGTAAATCGAGAAATACGCCTTTCCGTCAATCAACCAGTAATTGGATTTCGTAAAATAATCTCTGACCAAATGATCGCATATTTCATCGTATTTTTCCGGAGAAACCGTTCCGGGATACAGCAATTCAAACGGAGTTCCTTTGCTGTACGGATGGATTTCCACCCAGTCGTGGTTTGCCCACATCAGCGAGAATTTTATCCGATCTTTGTTGGGCGCCTTCAAAAAGCCTTCGTCCAGACAACGGTTCAGAAACGGTCCGTCTTCATAATAATACCAGTCAAAAATGAATGCATCGATGGCATGATCGGCAGCGGCATCAATTTTTTGCGCCATTATCGCGGGATCTTTTTCATCAACATACCCCCAAAGCGGTACCTTGGGCTGCTCGTGCCCTTCAAAACGAGGCTTGGCTGCTTTAACCAATTCCCATTCGGACCAACCCTTGCCTTTGTTTTGCTCGTTGCGGGGATCACCCGTATGGTAATTCGGGAAGTAATAACATGCTACCGTGATCTCTTTTTCCTTCGTTGTCGATTTCATTTTGCATGAACCCGACAGAACCACTCCGGCCAACATAATGAACGCTATTTTTTTCATATTTCTATTTGATGATTTATTCGTAAAAAGTTATTTAACCGTATTTGATATTGATGTATGTACTATTACCGAGACATGGAAATAAATAACCCGTAACACTTTTCAAAAATAACCGGCGCGTATCCAAACCTACCGGGTTTCGAAAACCCGGTAGGTTTTGTGTTGCCAAAACCTCACGTGGTTTCGAATAATAACAGGCGGGCTTTTGGTAAAAAGCAGGCGGGCTTTTAATAAATACCTCGCCTGCTTTCGGGTGAAACCAACCGTAGTATTTACTAATATCACTCGACCTTTCTAAATCCTTTCAACTTCATGGTCATATCATTTCCAATGATCATTTAACCTCTTGATATTTATCATATTTTCCGCTCATGATTTTTTGAACCGCTTCGAGATATCCGTACCCCCATTGGGTGTCGGGTTCCAAATAACTGCCTTCCGTCCATTCGTTCCAAGAGTTGATCGTAATAAATTTGGGTTGATCCGGACGAGCAGTTACAAAATCTTTCGCCTTTTGAAGGTATGCGGCAAAACTGTCCGGGGTTCTGTTCAGATGGATAATATCCGCTTTCTTTTTGAACGAAAAACGCGGAGAACTGTCCCAACCGATGGACACATGCGGAACAACGGGAATGTTCAGCGTATGATCCCATTTTGCCGTTAACCGGTTTGCTCGTTCCGCCCAGTCGATATAATCTTCTTTCACCGCCGTATTTAATACCCAGTTGTA
>JAVBNP010000211.1:0-3645 GCA_031551455.1 Bacteroidales bacterium
GTTTTCAGGAATTGTTGAAGAAGCAGCCAAGGTGGTTTCCATTGAAAAAGAACAGGATAACCTGCATATCACCATGGAGTGTTCTTTTGTAAATGATCTTAAAATAGACCAAAGTATTGCACATAATGGCGTTTGCCTCACCGTAGTACGAAAAACCGACACAACTTATACTGTCACCGCCATCAGGGAAACGCTGATCAAGTCGAATCTCGGGCGGCTACAAGTGGGTGATAAGGTAAACCTCGAACGCAGCATGTTACTCAACGACCGCTTGGACGGGCACATGGTTCAAGGTCATGTCGACCAGACCGCTGAATGCACCGCCGTGGAAGAAGCCGACGGAAGCTGGTATTTTACGTTCCGCTACGATTCCTCTCAAGGTAATCTAACCGTCGAAAAAGGTTCCATTGCCGTAAACGGTGTAAGTCTCACGGTGGTCGATTCGCAACAAGGCTCGTTTCGGGTAGCGATCATACCCTATACCTACGAACACACCAATTTTCACCAAATCGTCCCCGGAACCGTCGTTAATCTCGAATTCGATATCATCGGAAAATACGTTACCCGTATTTTGCAAAACATGAATTTGAAGTAAAGAAAGCCATCTCGAAGATTTTAAAATTTCCGTAAAGCCGAAAATAAAAATCAATCATGCGTTTCGGTTCCATTATCCGTACAGCCCTTTATATTGCTTTATCGGCAGGTATCTTGATGATTCTTCCGTTGTATTTTTTGCTGTCTCAAGAACCTCGAGACAGCCGAATCGAGATTCTTGTCATATTGTTGTATATCGGCGTAATGACGGTAATTGTCGTTTTGTTCTTGAAACGATTTCTTTTGCAACAATTCGATGCTTTGTTTCGTTCGATCGATGGCGGGCGTCTTACCGAAGACGAGTTGGCCATGCTGTCGGGTAAACGCGATATTTTGTGGAACATTAAAAAAAACTTGATGGAATGGAGTCGAGATAAGGCTTCGGAGATTGATCGGTTGAAAGAGATGGAAAAATATCGGAAAGAATTTTTGGGAAACGTATCACATGAACTCAAAACGCCGATATTCAACATTCAAGGATACATTCTTACTCTGTTGGACGGCGGATTGGATGATAAGTCGGTGAATCGGTTATATTTGGAACGAAGCGAAAAGAGCATCAATCGGATGATTCATATTGTCGAAGATTTGGAATCCATTGCCCGTTTGGAATCGGGCGAACTTCGGTTGGATATGGATACATTCGATATGCTGCGTCTGACGGAAGAAGTATTTGAAATGGCTGAAATGTCGGCAAAAGAAGCCAAAATACAATTGGAACTCGAGAAAAAATCCGCATGGGTATCCGCGGATCGAAAACGAATCACGGAAGTAATGAATAATTTGGTGGCCAATTCCGTTAAATACGGGCGAAAGAACGGGACAACAAGCGTTTCGTTTACCGAAAAAGATAATTTATGGTTGATTTCCGTGGCCGATGACGGCATCGGTATTGCGGAAAAAGATCGCAAACGAATTTTCGAACGCTTTTATCGTTGCGACAAAAGCCGTTCGCGCGAACAAGGAGGCACGGGTTTGGGATTGGCGATCGTGAAACATATTGTTGAAGCGCACGGGCAGAGCATTTCCGTGGAATCCGCATTGGGACGCGGATCGGTATTCACATTCTCGTTACCGAAAAGTCGATCGTAGTTAAATTTTTTCGGGCATTTTCCGTTATTTTCAATGGTTAAAAGAATCGGGATTAACAAACTCAAACATTGTTTGTTATATTGTGGTTTACATTGTCCGACATAACATAAAAACAACCGCAATGAATGATAATTGCTTATACGGTTTAATCGGGTTTCCGCTGTCGCATTCTTTTTCGCAGAGATATTTTACGGATAAGTTTCTTAAAGAGGGGTTGAAAAACCATGCTTACAAAAACTTTCCGTTGAGCGATATCAAAGAGTTGCCCGATTTGTTGAAAAATCATCCCGACTTGTGCGGATTTAACGTTACCATTCCTTACAAGGAACAAATCATTCGATTTATCGACGAAATGGATCATGTTTCGGCGAAGACGGGAGCGGTGAACACGGTACGAATTATACGCGAAGGAGATGAGATGTATTTGAAAGGATACAATACCGATGTGTACGGATTCGTCAGATCGTTGGAAGAATGGTTTACGGCTCGTGACCAATCGTTACCGGAGCGGGCGTTGGTGTTGGGAACGGGCGGAGCATCGAAAGCGGTTGCATATGCATTGTTTCGTTTAAACATCGAAACTCATTTTGTGTCGCGTACCGCCGGTGACGGAGTTTATAAAACGTACGACCAATTGAACGCGGAAGATATGGCGGCGCATCGGTTGATTGTCAATACCTCGCCGGTGGGAATGTATCCGAACGTGCGGGAATATCCCGACATACCGTATCAATATCTGACCGATCGTCATTTTTTATATGATTTGATCTACAATCCCGAAGAAACGTTGTTCATGAGTAAAGGTAAGGTATTGGGAGCGGCCGTGCACAACGGTGAACGAATGCTTCGCTTGCAGGCGGATAAAGCGTGGGAAATTTGGCGCGGAGACTTGGATAACAGCGGAGAAGAAGATGACTTCGGATGGTAGTAAAATTTAAAACGGCAGGCGGAACAGTTTTTACTTTATCCAACCTACTTTCCTTCTCCATTTATCAAAATCTCTTTTTCTTTTATCGAAATCTTCAGGCGGGGTTGCATTTTCGTTTTTTGCTTGTTCTCTTATAAGTGTTGTTTGTTCTTCAAGGGTATTAAGTCCGATGGATCTTCTTCTTTGATTTACTTTGGCTGATTCATCAATTTGATTGGAAATTAACTCTCCGTTTTCATTCCAATCGAATTGAGTCCCGTACAGTTGCGGTTTCCCTTCAAATACCGCTATTCGATCAGTCAAATAAACCAAATTTTGGGGATCTGCTTTATTTTCGCTAACCGCATTTTCCAATAACGTTGTACACTTTTTCATAAAATCGGGTTGTCCGATGGAGTGTTGTATTACCAACCAAGCAGCTTCGGCAGCATCTTTGCCCACCTTATCAATTGTCGGATAGCCTATTGTGCTGATAATGTCATTTAATATTTCCGCATTTCTGTTATGCAATTTCTCCATTTCTTCATTATATCCTTCCGCAAGTTGTCCGTTTTGAATAAGTTTGTCCCTAAGTTCCAAATCTGCATCTCTCAAGCCAATTATTCTTTCTGCAATGTTTTTATGGTACATTCATTTGTAGGCATTAATATAATTTGTCAAAAATCATGTTTTATTGAATTGTATCGTCGAAATTATCACCAATGTTTCGTCGACTTGACATTCGGGCGGGGGGAACACAAAGTCTCGGGCAGGCGATAAACTTTCGAATTTTTGCAAAACGATCCGTGAGCATACATCCCTACCTAAAATCAAACCGTCAGTTAGGTGTTCGGTATTTATTCCTTGTGCAAATTTAGTGTTATTTTCACAGATACAGAGGCTTGTTTGTTATTTATTCTTCACTCGAGTACCTAACAATAGCAAGACAACTAATGTTACAATTGCCAATGTGTCGGGTAACAAATCCATTACGTTGCTTGTATCATTCAAAACCGTAAAGAATGTAATGATAACCCAACGCGCAATCAAAA
>JAVBNP010000104.1:0-10473 GCA_031551455.1 Bacteroidales bacterium
AATCAAAAAAATAAAAATGAAAAATATCATCATCTTTTGCATTGCTTTAGTTTGTTGTGTATGTTGCTTTTCCGTGCAAGCTCAAGGAGGCGACGAAGCATCGTTGTTGCTCGATTTGAAAAAAGCGAGAGCGGGCTACGATGCCGCCAAGCAAAAATATGACAACGACCGACGTTTGTACGACGAAAAGGCGATTTCGGAAAACGAGTTCACCAAATCGAAAAATGCCCTACTGAGCAGCGAAGTGGATTATCAAAAGCTGATTTTGCAGTTGATTTCTCGACAATCGTACGTGATTGTGGAGCAAGCGGTGAAATATCAAGCGGCCGACGGAAACCGGCGTGTTAAGATTACGTTGCGAAGTACGTCCGAAGGAAATGCCGCTTATCTCGAACAGTTCGAAGAACATTTCGACATATTTTCGCCCGAAATGCGTTCGGGAAAGATATACAACATATTCGTGTCCATCACGGACATCACGGATCGGACGATTATCGGATCGCCTTACGAGTATCATATTCCCGTGATGGATATGGGCGGAACGGCGACGGCCGATTTCGATTTGCTGAAAGATGCCGAGAGTTTGCGGGTGCTGCTGAATTACAATAACAAGGAAAACGAGAAAAATATTTATTTGAAAAAGGATGCGGGCATCAGCGTGGTCGATATCAGCTCGATGCAGTTTTCGCAGGAAGCCGATTTGGGTTCAAGCGCCACATATAATCTTTCGCTCGAACGCTTTTCGACATCCGACGATGTGTATCGTTTGGCTGTGTTCGGGCTTCCCAAGCAAATCACCTACGATTTTACCGACGAGAGCAGCAAGGTGTCGCAAATAAAATTCGCTCAAGGCATCAACACGAAGAAGATTTCGTTACGATTGTACTTGCCTGACCGCGACGGCGAAAAGGTAAAGATCGACGAGGCAATTAAATTTCGGGTTGCGGCGCTTACCAATGATCAATATTCCAAACTTTCGGGTATTGATGCCGACAATATGAAATCGGAACAATTGGCGCAATTGGTCGCAGGCGGCGAAGAGATGGAAATCATTCCGCGGGGAAAAAGCAAAATTGAAGTGCGCGCCACGAGCCTGTATCACGAAACTTATCCGGGCGACAGCGTGGTCATGAACATCACGGTGCGCAATGCGGGCGGCCGCCGATTGGACAACATCAAAATAACGACCGATAATCCCGTCGGCTGGCGAACCAAAATAACTCCCGATTTGATCAGGAGTTTGGAATCCGAAAAGGAACAACAAGTGCATATCGTGATCGTTCCGCCGACTGACGGAGGTGTCGGAGCACAGGAAGTAAAGATCAAAACCGAAGCGTTGTCGGATAATCGCAAGGTGGATACCGAGGATAAAACCGTGCGCATTCAAGTAAACGCCCAAACTTCCATGTGGGGAACGGTGCTGCTGATTATGCTGTTGATCGGATTGGTGGCGGGAATCGTTGTCTTCGGGGTTAAATTGAGCAGAAGGTAATTTACGAACGATTTTATTGTGGTAATTTAGGTTTGTTTGTTTTGGGTTTCTCCACGCCCCTCTCTTTTTTGGCGAGAGGGGCATTGAGAGAAGATTCGATCCGAAGCATTTTCGCATCAACCTACATGTTTTCGGGTATTTATCATATCTTTGTTGCCGCGATCAACAACTCGATATTTATCGGGTTTCGCGAAAATAAATGAAGCTGAAATTCAAATCATTTTATCTAACGCAACGATTTTTCGTCGCCTCGGGTGCGATTGCGATATTGTTTATTGCAGCGTATATTTTACCCGTTTTGTTATCGGCCGTGCAAATTGCATTTTTTGTATGGTTGGTCATGGTATTGGCCGATATCTTTGCCCTGTATAATAACCGAAAAGGGATTTATGCGGTACGTTCCGTTGCCGAACGGTTATCGAACGGCAGTGACAATGAAGTTTTTCTGCATGTGGAAAACCGTTATTCGTTTACGGTCGGAATCGAGATTGTCGATGAAATTCCGTTTCAATTTCAAAAAAGAGATGTGTCATTTCGCGAAAAACTCGGTCCGTCGCAGACAAAAGCCATCCGTTACTTATTGCGCCCCGTGAAACGCGGAGAATACAACTTCGGACACATCAACGTTTTCGTTACCGATAAATTGGGATTTGCGGCACGGCGTTATTCCTTCGGTAAGGAACAAATTATTCCCGTTTATCCCTCGTACATCGAAATGCGGAAATATGAGTTGATGGCCATTTCCAACCGTTTAACCGAATACGGAATAAAACGCATTCGTAAAATCGGTCACAGTTCGGAATTCGAACATATTCGTCCGTACATGGAAGGCGATGATCCGCGCACGGTTAATCCGCGCGCCACGGCTCGACGCGCCGAACTGATGGTGAACAATTACGAAGACGAGAAATCGCAACAAGTATATTGCTTGATCGATAAGGGGCGAACGATGCAGATGCCTTTCGAAGGTTTGAGTTTGCTCGATTACGCCATCAATACCACGCTGGTGATCTCCAACATTGCGCTGATGAAAGAAGATAAGGCCGGATTGATCACCTTTTCGAACAAAATCGGTAATACTTTGCCGGCTGAACGCCGCAAAACGCATATCCATAAAATATTGGATACGCTTTATAACCAAAAAACACTTTATCCGGAAAGCGACTTTGAAATGTTGTATGCCGCCGTATGCCGTCGCATCACGCAACGAAGCCTGTTGATATTGTATACCAACTTCGAAACTGTTCAAGCCATGCGTCGTCAATTGCCTTTTCTGAAAAAACTGGCAATGAAGCATCTGGTATTGGTGGTTGTATTTGAAAATACCGAATTAAAACAAATCACCGACAGTCAACCGGTCGATTTGGAAGGTATCTACAAAAAAACGGTCGCCGAACAATTTGCGCACAACAAAGTATTAATGACCAAGGAACTTAATCAATACGGCATTTACACCGTTCTAACCCGACCGTCCGACCTTACGGTCAATACCATTAATCGATACTTGGAATTCAAAGCCAGAGGCATGATTTAAACGAAAAACGTTGATTAAATCACGAAAATCGACGGTATTTTCGAAAATCCGAATGTAGAGCTTATTCGTTCATCGATTCCTGCAACACTTTTTCCGTGGCGCCGCGTCCGGATGCGACATAAGCGCCCGCAATGTTTCCGGCTTGTTTCAATTTATCCGGATGATCCAATAAGAGATCGAGTTGTCGGGCTAATTCCGTGTAGTTTTTAACGGAAAAAGCAGCACCTTGTTCCGTCATATCCACCGCTTCTCCGAATTCTTTGTATGCGGGACCGAAAAGAACGGGGATTCCGTATACGGCCGCCTCAAGCGTATTGTGTATTCCGTCGCCGAACCCGCCGCCGATGTATGCGATCGTTCCGTAACGATATAAAGATGCCAACATACCGATATTATCGATTACCAATACTTGACAATCAACGGGATTGACTTCCGACAATCGGGAATATCTGACAGCGTTCATTTTAAAGGAACTCATCAATCGATCGATTCGATTTTCGTGAATTTCATGCGGCGCAAAAATCCATTTCACGTTACGATTTTTCGTATCGGCATATTGCACCAAAAGTTTCTCATCGGCGGGCCATGTGCTGCCGGCGATGATGCAGGCATATCCGTTAACAAACGATTCAACGTCGGGAATAACACGCGCTTGATCGGCAATGCGGCAAACACGATCAAAACGAGTATCTCCGGTTACAGTCACCCGTTGAATCCCGATTTGTGTCAACAATTCCCGCGAGCGATCGTTTTGTACAAAAAAATGCGTAAACGCCTTTAATTGTTTTCGATACCAACCGCCATACCACTTAAAGAAAATCTGGTCGGGACGGAAATATGCGGAAACCAAGTATAACGAAATTTGTTGTTGTTTAATGCTGTGCAGATAATTTCTCCAAAATTCGTATTTAATAAAGTATATCTTTTCGGGATTGATTTCCCAAATGAAACGTTTGGCATTACGTCGGGTATCGTAAGGAAGATAAAAAACATAATTCGCTCCCGCATAATCTTTTCGCAACTCGTATCCCGAAGGTGAAAAAAAAGTAACGACGATTTTATACTGCGGGAATTTGTCGCGAATTTCCTCCATTAAGGGCCGTCCTTGTTCGAATTCCCCAACCGACGCACAATGTATCCATATACGCCGTTCCCCGGGCTGCAGTTTGGTTTTTATTTGCGACCAAACGTTTTTTTGCCCCCGAGCCAATTGTTTGGCTTTGGTATTCCCGAACCAACCGGCCAAACGAACCAAAAATCCGAAAAGATAAACGGATAACGTGTACATTATCGTTTATCGTCTGAGTACCCAAACGTTTTCACACAAAGGCTTTGATTTGAAACGATTCGCTTCATTGAAAGCTTCCGTTTTATCATCGTAAGCGGCTACCGCAATTCTGACGCGTTCGTTGCCAAAATCGATAATTTCGTAATTAATTCCGGCATTTTGCAATGATTGTCCGAATTTTTCGGCCCGCGAATGAGTCGTAAAACTGCCGACAATCAATAAATATCTTCCTTGTCCGATACTGCCCGCGGGGTGAGAAACATTTACCGGCTTTGTTTCGACTTGCTTTGTCGGCTGTGTTACGGGTTGTGCTGCTGCAGAAGAAGTTTCTCCTCCGGGGCTCAACGCATTCTTCTTCTCGGTCGATTTATCCAATGTTTGCGCTACCTCCGGATTTACATCGGAGGGATCTTGCTCTTCTTCAATAACGGGTTGTGTTTCATCCTCGCCCTCTATTTGAGCTACAGTTGCCGAAGACGATAACTTGGGATAGAGAAAATATCCTCCCACGCCCAACCCCGCGGCAATCAATAAAACAACCAATATCCACACGGGAAATCCGCCGGACGAAGATGATGTCGTTTTCTTTTTCGTTCCGTATTTCGATGGCGGGGTTATCGATTCGGGACGCACCGGTTTAACGGGCGGTTCCGATCGTTCCGCCGCGGGACGACGGCGCTCGGTATTCTCGCGAACGCGCATGTTGCCCGACGCGAAAAGTCCCGCATCATCGGACGCAGGTTTGGTTTCCCCGAATGTTTCCGTTTTATCGGGAGCAGGTGATCCGGATGCGACCGAATCGGCCGTAACGGTCCCCGATCCCAAATTTCCTTCCAAATTTACCTTTCCCAATCCGTAACTGTCCTCCCGTTCGATAAATAAATTTGCATCGGGTTCAAAAACGATATCGCCCGCATCATTTACCCATAACGACCCGAACATATCGAGCATAATGGTTTTTCTGCCGGCCAATTTATATTTCAATTGATTGTAAAAATCCGTCATTTCGACTTTGGCTTGTTCCGGCGCGATATTTTCACGTTGCGCGACGTAAGCCGTCAGAACACCGTCGTCTTCATCAAACGTGCTGTCGTACTCAACGGTTCTTCGCGGCGGAATTACTTCATTGTCCCGTATCTCGGAAGGTTTGTTCACGGCCGTAAAACGACCCAATCCCGGAACCACCACGGACGGGTTTTCCGATAAATAATCACGAATATGCTTACTGATGTTCACGGTAATATCAAATAAATGAGTGTATATGAAAAATAAATTTATGTTGTCGGCCTCAAACGGAACATAATATCATTAACATGTTTACTTCGCGACACGACATTAATAATTATACGCTTGACTAAAGCAAAATGTTGCAATTCTCTCGAAATTTATTCATCGTACCGACGCAACTCGAATTTTTCGCCCAAATACAATTTCCTCACTTGCCTGTCCTCGGCCAATTCCTGTGCCGTTCCCGCTTTGAAAATCTTTCCTTCGATCAGCAAATAAGCACGATCGGTTATCGAAAGCGTTTCGTGCACGTTATGGTCGGTTATTAAAATACCGATATTTTTCTTTTTCAGTTTGGAAATGATAAACTGAATATCCTCCACCGCAATGGGGTCAACTCCGGCAAAAGGTTCGTCCAACAAAATAAATTTTGGATCGATGGCTAATGCACGAGCTATTTCGGTACGACGACGTTCGCCGCCCGACAATTGAATCCCGAGACTTTTGCGTATTTTATTGAGTCCGAACTCCTGCAACAACGTTTCCACACGCTCGCGTTGTTCGGCTTTGGGTAAATCGGTCATTTCCAACACCGATCGGATATTGTCTTCCACGCTCAATTTACGAAAAACGGATGCTTCTTGTGCCAAGTAACCGATGCCTCTTTGCGCACGCCTATACACGGGCTCTTTGGTTATTTCGGAATCGTCCAAAAATATTTTCCCCTCGTTCGGTGTGATTAATCCCACAATCATATAAAAAGATGTGGTTTTTCCCGCTCCGTTGGGACCGAGCAATCCGACGATTTCACCTTGAGACACGTCTACCGACACACCTTTTACCACCGTACGGCTGCGGTATTTTTTTACTAAATTTTCCGTGCGTAATATCATGAACGATCTTCGATTAACTTCGTTGAGCCTGCATGCTCGATTTCGGGTATTTGGTTTCGACGAAACGAAATATCACCTTTAATTTACAAAGGTATATCTTTTTTTGTTACGATCATCGGATGTGCTCCGATGACCCGATGAACATAAAATTTTCAATTCGAAGCCGAAGCGGTATCAAAGTGTATCGGATTACGGTAATTTTCACGAATGATAAAAAAGAAAAACTTTTTTGGTATATTATGTGATAATGCATATCTTTGCAGCCCGAAAAATATTAGAAATATATTATAATCAGATAATAAACCATGAAGAAGGACATTCATCCCAAGAATTACCGGTTGGTGGCATTTAAAGATATGTCGAACGATCATACCTTTATTACCCGTTCTACTGCCAATTCGCGTGAAACCATCGAAATAGACGGAACGGAATATCCGTTGATCAAATTGGAAATATCCAATACTTCGCATCCGTTTTATACGGGTAAAATGAAATTGGTCGATACCGCGGGACGTGTCGATAAATTCATGAATCGTTACAAAGACCATTACAAGAAAAAATAAATTAATTTCCGTAAAGTTTATTAAACTTCGAATTTCATGTACATTTGTGAAATTCGAAGTTTTTTTATTTTCAATAAAATATATCGGATTGTATTTTACGTTTTTCGGAAAAATATTTGCCTATAAATCATATTTCGACAACAACGCGTAAGGTTCAACGAGTTTAACAATTATCAAATCAATAAATTATGGTCAAGAAGGGACGTAAACTCGTTACCGGTTCGCTATCGCCTTCCGAATCCGGAAAAGATAAAGAAACCGATATACACGTAACCGCTAACAACAAATCCGAAGATAAAATTTCGTTGCCGAATGAAATACCCGTATTTCCGTTAAAACAAACCATGCTTTTCCCGGGCATCGTATTGTCGGTAAACGTTGGTCTTTTTCTTAAAAAGAGTATCGAAGAAAAATATGCGAACGACCGCTACGTTGCCGCATTGGCACAAGAGAATTCTTTTATCGATCAACCTTCTCCGGCCGATTTATGCAAGTACGGCGTGGCTGCGGAAATCGTAAGGATATTCGAAATGCCCGACGGATCTACCATTGTTATTCTTCACGGCAAAAAGCGTATCGTCGCGGAATCGTTTACAAAACGTCGATCGGTTTATCTGGCAAAATACAAATTGCTCGAAGAAATTCCGGCGGGGAAAAAAGATGCCGAATATGAAGCATTGACTGATACCATTAAAGATTTGGCCGTACGCATTATCGAAATTTCGTCCGAAATTTCGTCCGAAATGACTTTCGTCGTCAAAAATTTGGCGAATCCGGACATGATTGTCGATTTTGTTGCCACTCATGTTCCCATCAAATTGTACGAAAAGGAAAAACTGATTCAAATATCCGACCGAAAACAACAAGCTTCCACCTTGCTGGAAATGTTGGCGCACGAATTGCAATTGTTGGAGCTTAAAGGTCAGATTGAAGATAAAATCAAGATTGATTTCGACAAGCAGCAACATGATTACATGCTGCGCGAACAATTAAAAGTTATTCAAAAAGAATTGGGTGATGATCCGCTGAATACGGAAATCAATTATTTGAAAGAATCGGCCGATCGGAAAAAATGGGGTCCGGAAACACAAAAATTTTTCGAGCGGGAATTGGAAAAATTGCAACGCCTCAACCCCACATCCACCGAATATTCAAATCATCTCAATTATTTGTACACGCTTTTAGACCTTCCGTGGAACGAATACACCAAAGATCGGTTCGATTTGAAACAGGCGCAAAAGATTCTGGACAAAGAACATTTCGGATTGGATAAGGTAAAGGAACGTCTGCTGGAATACTTGGCGGTGTTGAAACTCAAAAACGACTTGAAATCGCCCATATTATGCTTGGTGGGACCTCCCGGCGTCGGTAAGACTTCTTTGGGAAAATCCATTGCCGGAGCGTTGAATCGCAACTATGTTCGTATGTCGTTGGGCGGACTGCATGACGAAGCGGAAATACGCGGCCATCGAAAAACGTATATCGGCGCCATGCCCGGACGAATCATGCAAAATATTCGAAAGGCAAAATCCGCCAATCCCGTTTTCGTACTCGACGAGATCGACAAAACAGGCATGGGGGTTCACGGTGATCCCGCTTCGGCGTTGCTGGAAGTACTCGATCCGGAACAAAATAATTCTTTCTACGACAATTATTTGGAGTTGGAATTCGACCTTTCCAAGGTAATGTTCATTGCCACGGCCAACAACATAACATCCGTCAGTCCCGAATTACGCGACCGCATGGAAGTGATTGAAGTAAACGGCTATGTGTTGGAAGAAAAAATATGCATTGCTCAAAAACACTTGATACCAAAACAAATCAATGCTCACGGAGTCGACAAACATCAATTGGTCTTCGATCCCGAAGCCATAGCATTCATGATCGAAAATTATACCCGCGAATCGGGCGTTCGAGAATTAGATAAGACCATTGCTTCCGTCATTCGAAACCTCGCCAAAAAGATCGTACTCCGGGTCGATTATCCCAAAACCCTTCGTCCGGAACATATTCGCGAAATATTGGGCGCTCCCAAATATCTTTACGAAAAATATCAAGGCAACGATTACGCGGGCGTCGTCACCGGATTGGCGTGGACGGCCGAAGGCGGCGACATTCTTTTCATCGAAAGCAGTCTGAGTCGTGGAACGGGGACATTGACCCTTACCGGAAATTTGGGTGCGGTAATGAAAGAATCAGCCATGATCGCTTTGGAATACATTAAAACGAATTGCCGACAATTACAAATCCCTCATGATGTTTTCGAGCGTTGGAATGTACACATACACGTTCCCGACGGGGCCATTCCCAAAGACGGTCCTTCGGCGGGACTTGCCATGGTAATTGCCGTGGCCTCGGCTTTTACGCGCCGGAAAGTACGCGGAAAAACGGCTGTAACCGGCGAAATAACGTTACGCGGAAAAGTATTGCCGGTAGGGGGCATCAAAGAAAAAATATTGGCAGCCAAACGTGCCGATATTACGGATATATATTTACCTGCGGCCAATTGCAAGGATATGGGAGAAGTAAACGAGCTGTTTCTCAAGGGACTTAATTTTATTTACATCGATGATATCTCCGATGCATTACAACAAACCTTATTAAACGAGAAAGTTAAAGACAATGTTAAAATAGAATGAGATAGAGATTTAATCAACACTTTTATTTCTTTCGTCAAAAAAAGCGATATGCCTTTGACGAAGTATCCACATCGTTAACGGCATAAATAGGACATTACAAACATCTTTCGTATTTCGTATTTGTTTTGTTTATCAAACAAATATGGAGGCTGTGATAATTTTACGATAAAATCGGTTATTTTTGTCTTTATGAAATTAGGAGTGAAGTGCACATGCTTTATTTCAATAATTTATGTATGAGTGCATTATCTTTACTTTTAGACACATGTTTATGACACGAAAAATAAGTATCCGTCGCATATTGTTGATTTTGTTCGGGGTTTTGTTGTATACGGGACAAATTTGGGGACAAATAAGCATCGACATCCAATTTCCGGTAGAGGTAAAGTATGGTGATGGTCCCTTTATTCTTAACGTAACCGTCAATCCGTCAACTGCTTCGCTCACGTACAGCAGTGAAGATCAAACCGTAGCAGAAATTGCCCCTAATGGAACAATCACTATAAAAAAAGCGGGAACAACCAAGATTACCGTTGAAGCTGACGATGGTATCAACCCGGTGGTTTCTGAAAGCAAAGTTTTAACTGTCACCAAAGCGCCCTTGACCGTTAAAGCAAACGACGTGTCCAGAGCGTACGGAGCGGCGAACCCGACAGCGTACACCTTCACCTATTCGGGGTTCCTCAACGGGGAAACGGCAGCCGTAGTCACCACCGCACCAACGGCTACCTGTACCGCGAATACGACATCAAACGCGGGAACATCGTATGACATCGTTCCCTCGGGAGGAGCGGCAACGAACTACGATATCATACCCGTCACGCCCTACGGTAAACT
>JAVBNP010000195.1:0-33153 GCA_031551455.1 Bacteroidales bacterium
CGCGTGGCCCACGGCCGAGATTGCGGTGATGGGCGCGAGCGGAGCCACCGAAGTACTTTTCGGACGACAAATCAAATCGATGGAAAATCCCGAAGAGAAAGCCAAGTTCGTTACCGAAAAGGAACAGGAGTATACCGACAAATTTGCCAACCCGTACGTTGCCGCCAAGTTCGGCTTCATCGACGACGTGATCGAACCGCGCAACACTCGTTTTCGCGTTATTAGGGCTTTGCAGGCATTGGCTACCAAGAAGGATACCAATCCGCCCAAGAAACACGGCAATATTCCCTTGTAATCGAAATACGCATCAGCATGAAAAAAATGATCAAAATAACGATTACATGTTGGGTGACACTGTTGTCAATCCTTGCAACAATTTCCGTCACGGCGCAGGAAATGCGGGATCCGTCATCGTCTCCACCCGTTTTCGAAGCATATGACCCGTTGATTCCTCAATTGTTTGCCTTCGACAAGAAGAATAACATTTTTGCGGGCATCAACAACGTCGATAACAAAATCGTGTTGCTCAACCGCGAAGGTAACGAGCTGAAAATTTATGCCGATTATGTGGTTGATGTCGTGAAAAAACGCCATGACACACAGCATATATATCGTCCGAAAAGCGTGGCGATATACGATGATTACGTGGTAGTCCTTGCATCGCATCGCGACAGTTGTTACATGGCGGTGCTCGATTTGAAGGGAAATATGGTTAAAAAACTGATCTTCCCCGGTGAAGCGAGCGCATTCAGTTACAGCCCGTCGGCCAAGGAATTGTACATTGCCGGCGAAACGGTCACGGGATTTGATGTCATTGCATTGGATGCAAGTAACGGGATGAATCGTCTCGATCTGCAACAGGCGGCGGCAAAACATTACCGCAAACCTCGATTGTCGGAAATCATTGCGGTTGAAGATCCATGGGGTATCGGAATGGCGGTTATCGCCATGAGTGTAGTGTTTCTTGCCCTGTTGATGCTTTACCTTGTGTTCAAGAACGTGGGTAAATCGTTGATTTCGCTGCAGGATCGCAGACGTCAAAAATCCGAATCCGTAACGGAAAAAGTCGGAGGTATTTCCACCAAAGACATCAGCGGCGAAGTGTATGCGGCCATCTCGGCGGCCATCCATCTATACAACGAGGAATTGCACGATGAGGAAAATACCGTATTGACCATCAACAAAGTATCGCGTACGTATTCGCCATGGAGCTCGAAGATCCACGGATTAAACACCTATTTTAACAAACGATAAGGCCCCACCCCCCTTACCCCTCCCCCAAAGGGAGGGGGGACGTGCCTCTAAAAGGCCGAGGGAAGCCACCTTAAGTAATCCATAAAAAATAATAAATAAATGAAGCCTCTTTTGCAGTAATATCCTTGCAAAGCGTTCTTACCCCTTCTCCTTGGGAGAGGGGGTTGGGGGTGAGGCTTTTTAAACATCCATACAAATGAATAAATATAAATTCACCATCAACGGAACCAACTATTCCGTTGAAATCAATAGTGTTGAAGATCAAACCATACGATTGGAAGTGAACGGAACTCCGTATTCGGTCCTTGTCGACAAAGAAGTAAAACAAACCAAAACGCCCAAACTGGTACGTTCGGTAGCGGTCCCTTCCACCGACCAAGCTGCCGAAGTGAAGGCTTCCGCCAAAACGGGAACCATTAAATCACCGCTTCCGGGTACCATATTAGATATTTTTGTTAAACCGGGCGATAAAGTAAGCATCGGACAACGGATAATATTGCTGGAAGCCATGAAAATGGAAAACAATATCGAATCGGACAAGGCCGGAACGGTGACTGAGGTAAAAGTATCCAAAGGAAGCGCCGTAATGGAGGGCGACGTGTTAATCGTTATAGGAGAATAAGGTTATGATAACACTTCAAGCTTTCTCCGGGTTCTTCGATTTCGTGAAGAACCAGATGGTTCAATTCTTTGAGTACACGGCATTTGCCAATTTTACGCTGGGACATGTATTGATGATCAGTATCGGGCTGGCATTCATTGCGATGGCTATCATCAAAGAATACGAGCCGTTGCTGCTGATACCGATCGGGTTTGGCATCATTATCGGTAACATCCCGTTCTATCCCGGATTGACCATCGGAATTTACGAAGACGGCAGCGTATTGAACATCCTCTACCATGGGGTACGAAACGGCTGGTATCCGCCGCTTATCTTTTTGGGTATCGGAGCGATGACCGATTTTTCGGCATTGATATCGAATCCCAAATTAATGTTGATCGGCGCCGCGGCGCAATTGGGGATTTTCGGTGCATACGCCATCGCATTGCTTATCGGATTTACTCCCGCCGAAGCGGGCGCCATCGGAATTATCGGCGGCGCCGACGGACCGACGGCTATCTTTACCGCATCGAAACTGGCTCCCGATCTGTTGGGCGCCGTGGCCGTATCGGCTTATTCGTACATGGCACTTGTTCCGGTAATTCAACCGCCCGTCATGCGTTTGTTCACCACGCAAAAAGAACGCCTTATTCGAATGAAGGCGCCTCGTCAAGTATCTCGGTTCGAAAAAATCATGTTCCCGATCATCGGTATTCTCCTCACCTGTTTCATCGTTCCTTCGGGCTTGCCTTTGTTGGGAATGTTGTTCTTCGGAAACCTGTTGAAAGAAAGCGGCGTAACCAAGCGTTTGGCCAATACGGCCAGCGGTCCGATGATCGACATCGTAACCATCCTCATCGGGTTAACGGTTGGGGCTTCCACGCAAGCAACCACTTTTCTTACTGCCAAATCGATCGGTATTTTCGGATTGGGAGCGGCATCGTTCATTATTGCCACGGCAGGTGGTGTTCTTTTCGTAAAATTCATCAATCTGTTCCTCAAAGAGGGCAACAAAATCAACCCGTTGATCGGAAATGCGGGAGTATCGGCCGTACCCGACAGCGCCCGCGTATCGCAGGTGATCGGTCAAGAGTACGACAGGACGAATCATCTGTTGATGCACGCCATGGGACCGAACGTAGCCGGTGTCATCGGAAGCGCCGTTGCGGCAGGGATATTGTTGAGTTTCTTGTATTAACAAAATATTGACGTGATTTAGTTTTCGACAACAAGAAGATTGATTTCGAGATCAACGCAATATCGACGATAGTCAACAACAATTGTTTTTATGACAAAAGCCCGTATCAAAGCGGGCTTTTGTATATTCGAGAAAATATTTCCGTTATTTCAATCCGATAAAAGAAGCAAAACAAAGGTTTTTATGCAATATGTCCATTTTGCGGAACCCGACACTTTTCATCAAATCCGTTTGATAATTCAACGAACGAGGCGAATCTTCTTTTTCGATATAGTCCAATACTTTGTTTTTATATTCGACACCCGCTAAATTCTCCAAATAATCGCCGTATTTTTCCCAAATATACTCCGTCAGCGTATCGGAATCTTGAACAACGAGATCCGAAATCATCAAACACCCTCCGGGCTTGAGAATTCGGTAAAGTTTCGAGAATGTACGAAACCAGTCGGCATCATCCCTCAAGTGGTGCAAAACGGCTCCGGCCAAAATCAAATCGAACCGATTATCCGCCAAGTCGGCTATTCGGATATCGCTTTGAACAATCTCCACCTTACCGTTCGTCACAGCCGAAACACGTTCAAACGCTTTATCCAGCATCGGCTTGCTTAGGTCGAGTAACGTGCAATTCATGTTCGGCAATTTCGAAAGCATCTTCAGTGTGTAATTTCCGGCACCGCATCCGACATCCAAAAGACAATCGGCATGCGGCGTCAACCTTTTTGCCGCTTCCGTCAACATTTCGAGCGATACGACCGCATCGACAACGGAACTCTGACCTGTTTCGAGGTTGGCAAATCGCTCAACATCTTTATCGAAACGCACTCTGATCTCTTCCGTGGTTGATTTGGAATCGTTCATAAATTTCGGTTTTTATTAACGTAAAATTAAAAAATGTCGCAAAATTTCGAATAATCCGGTCCATTGCTTATTTTTTCGGATACTTCCGACCAAACACTTGCCGGAAATGCCTCACCGCATCAATCGGGTAACGAAAAATCATTCGAGGTCCGGAAAACCGCATCACCTCTCTTATTTTTTCCCGATACTGCGGTTGATAACAATGAACAGAACATGTATTGCACGCCGGTTTGTTGTCTCCAAAAGGACAACGCTCCAATCGTTCGAGCGCATAATCCCCCAATTGTTTGCAATCGGCGCAAAGCATTTTTTTACCGCCGTGTTTGGAACGACAATAAATACGGATCATTTTGGAAACCGTGACTTTTTCCCGAGTATTCATTGGCGAATACGATTTACCGTGGTTATTATCGCAAACATTCCGCAAAGATAGATTGATGCAAACATTATTTCAAAACCCGGTTGAAATGAAATACATTTGCAAGCGCAATATGTTCGAAAATGAAATCGATTCCGCAGTACGCTTTTTACAAAACGAAATACGGCGACGAACTTCTCATTGATGTGGTGAATCTTAAGGCTGTCAAGAAATACCTCACGGAAAATCCCGTCCATACATTGATCTATTACGACATTACATTAATATCCGAAGGTTCGGGCTTTTTTCGCATCGACGAGCGGGAATATACCGTAAAACCGGGTGATGTTGTTTTCTCGCAACCGGGACAAATACGCATGTGGGATAAAGACAACATTACGGACGGGGATGCATTGATTTTTGAAGAGGAATTTTTGTTGACGTTTTTCAATGACCCGGATTTTCTGCGGCATCTTTCTTATTTCCGACCCGAATCCTCTTCCCGGTTACGTCTTGACGATGAAACTTATGCTCGAATTTCGGGTTTGATCAAAAACATCAAAACGGAAATAGACACTTATCGGGTAAAAGACAAGCATATACTGAGGGCGTTGCTGTACGAAACGTTGATGTTGCTCGACAGGGCATACCTAAAAGTCGATAAGCCGGCAGAAGAAAATCCGAAAATAACCAATCGGTATATCGAAAAATTTGCAAATTTGGTAAATGCCGATATCAAACAGCATCGCGACGTTCGATACTATGCGGATAAATTATGTATCACGCCGAACCATCTGAACGAATCGGTTAAAAAGGCAACAGGCATTAACGCAAAACAATATATCGGCAATAAAATTACGCGGGAAGCAAAAAAACTACTGATTTATACCGATTTATCGATATCGGAAGCAGCCTCGGACTTGGGCTTTGACGATGCCGCTTATTTCATTCGCTTCTTTCGGAAACAAACGGGATATACGCCTTCGGAATACCGCAAAATCATAAAACAAAAAAATCCGTAAAAAGTACCGCGGCCCTCAAATAAAAGGATATATGGCAAATCTCGGGCCTGCCGTAAATACGAATACTTTTCGACAAAATCGTTTGTCGGGATTTTGATGTATATTTGTTTTCGGAACCTACACTTCATTATTTTGACAAAAAACTTAAAAAATATTGACTTCAAGCATATTTATGTAACCCATTTTTCGAGGATGAAACGTTTTGCCGAAGAATATATTTTGTCGGGGGAAGACGCCGAAAACATTGTTCAGGATGTTTTTTTGGAACTATGGGAAAAAAGAGACGTATTGTCCATGCCGATTAACATGACTGCCTTTTTGTTTACAAGCGTCAAGAACAGGTGTATCGATTATTTGAGACATAAAGTGGTTGTCGGAAAAATCGCAAAAAAAATACGGGAAGAACAATTACTTATTTTAAAGATGAAATTCGAATCGTTGGAAGCATTCGATCGGGATATTTCGCTAAACGACGACATTGAAACCGCTTTGACCCGAGCCGTTGATTCCTTACCCGAAAAATGTCGTCGAATTTTTATCAAAAGTCGCATCGAAGGAAAAAAACAAAAAGAAATAGCAACCGAACTCAATATTTCCGTCCATACCGTTGAGACACAGATGACAATTGCTTATAAAAAACTGCGTTCCGCATTAAAAAATTATCTGCCTTTGCTATTATTTTTACAATAAATCAAATTTTTCTCGATTTCGTTTGGCGGATTTTCTCGACTTGTACGACTACTAAATATGGAAGAGAAAATAATCGAATATCTCGAAGGAAAAATGCCCGAAGCGGAAATTTCGGATTTTTTGCATCTCATCGAATCGAACCGGCAATTGAAAGATACGTTCGTTCGGATGCAGAATACTCGTGCGCTGTTGAACATGCTTCCCGAGAAAAAAGATGAATTCGAGGGAAAATCGGGTTATCTGCGATTCATGCAAATCGTTCGTCGCAAAACCGGTCGCAAAATATTAATGAAAATTGCCGCATGTGCGGCAACCGGTGCTTTGCTTGTTGTCGGAACCTATTTTTTCGCGGGTGGATTTTCCGAAAGATCCAACAGTGCGATGAACGAGATTTTCGTTCCGGCCGGACAACGGGTAAGATTGACGCTCGGTGACGGATCAAAGGTATGGCTCAATGCAAAATCAACATTAAAGTATCCTTCCGATTTTTCCAGCGAAAGGTGCGTAACATTGTCGGGCGAAGCTTTTTTCGAAGTAACGGCCGATCCCGAAAGACCATTCATGGTTACCGCCAAAGGATTGAATATTGTCGCATTGGGCACCAAATTTAATGTGTGCGGTTATCCCGACGACGGTGTTACGCAAGCTTCGTTGGTGGAAGGATGTATTAAAGTTCGGTGCGACTCGGGACAAGAAATACTGCTTTCGCCCAATCGAAAAGTACGGCTCGAAAACGGCAAAATGATATCGGAACCCGCGGAACACGCCGATTATTTTTTATGGACGGAGGGAATATACAGTTTCGAGAACGAACCGTTACGTAACATTATTCGGAAACTGGAACGATATTACGATGTGAAGATCGAAACAAAAAATTTATCGATACTTGATTGCGAATACACGGGAAAATTTCGACAACGAGACGGTGTGGACATGATTTTGAGACTCATGCAAAAGATTCATCCCTTTCGGTTTGAGCGAAAAGATGATGTATATACACTAAAGGAATAAATATAAACCATAAAACGGAGGAATGCCCATGAAGTAATAAAACGAAAAAACAAAAAGCGACAGGTACTTGCCGGTACCTATCGCCGAAAAGCAAATACCAAACTCGAAGAAATCTGTATTCACTTACCAAAAACAAAGATATGAAATTAAAAACTTTGTCAATTCATTATTGTGTAAAAAGAACTTGTAGAATTATGAAAATCTCGTTTTTACTGTTGTTTGTCGGCATCCTGCACCTTCGGGCAATCGATGTCAACGGACAAAATGCCGTAATGCACCTGCAAACGGGAGATTTGTCGGTAGGTCGATTTTTGAATGAGGTGGAACGACAAACAAACTATTTGGTGATTTACAGTAATCGCGAAATAGACACCGAACGCCAAATAAAAATCGACAGCGAAGCGGGAAGCGTATCGCAATATTTGGACAGCATTTTCGCCGATACGGATGTGCGCCATCAGTTCGAAAACGACTACATCATCCTTACCAAACGATTCGGCGACGATGTTACGACAAAACAAGGAGTAATCATTATGGGAACCGTTACCGATAAAGACGGTCCCATGCCGGGAGTCAACGTTCTGATTAAAGGTACTGCAACGGGAGTGGTTACCGACGCGAACGGAAAATATAACATTACCGTACCCGATAAAGATGCGGTATTGATTTTTTCGTTTGTCGGATACCAAACTCAAGAAATCACCGTCGGAGATCGATCGGGGATAAACGTGATTTTGGAAGAAGACACTCGCGAACTGGAAGAAGTGGTCGTGGTCGGATACGGAGTCCTCAAAAAGAAACTGGTTACCGGAGCCACGTCGCAGGTTTCCGGCGACGACCTTCAAAAACAAAACACAGTCAGTCCCATGACCGCACTGCAAAGCCAAAGTTCCGGGATACAAATAACGAAAAACTCCGGTCAACCGGGCGAAGGTTTTAAAGTGTACATCAGAGGGATGGGAACAACGGGAAGCGCAAGTCCGTTGTACGTGGTCGATGGCCTTCCCGTCGGCGACATTAACGATCTTAACCCGTCGGACATCGAATCGATCGACATATTAAAAGATGCGGCATCTTCCGCCATTTACGGCGCTCGAGCCGCAAACGGAGTTATATTGGTAACCACCAAACAAGGTAAAATCGGAAAACCGTCCATCCGATACGACGGGTATTTCGGAGTACAAAACGTTTACAAAGAGGTGACGCCTTTGAATGCGCAACAATACGCCATGGTCATGAATGAGGCAAGGATCAACGGAGGAAAAGAAGCATACGATTTCGCACCCTTGGTTCCCGATTGGAACCGAATACAAGACGGAACGTGGACCGGAACCAATTGGATGGAAGAAATAATCAACAAAAATGCTCCGATTCAAAATCACTCGCTGAATATCACGGGAGGAACCGAACAATCGGTTTATTCGACGGGAATCTCTTATACGTCGCAGGAAGGCGTTTTCGGAAACCCGGTCGATCCGTCCTACAGTCGCATTACCGTGAGATTAAACAGTGACAGCAGATTGATTAAAGGCGACAGCTTCGACATATTGAGGTTTGGCGAAACGGTAAGTTACGCGTATACCGAAAAGTCAGGTATCGGAATAGGCAACCGATGGGGAAACGATATCAACAATGCATTAAAATCGAGTCCGTTTCTTCCTTTACACGACGCAAACGGAGAATATCACTATGCGATTCCGTGGAATACCCGGGATGCCAATCCGATCGGAAAAATGGTTTACCTGCGGGGAAACAACTTGAATAAATCGCATCGCCTGTACGGAAACGCATACTTGATTCTGCAACCCGTGAAAAATCTCGTATATCGGGGCAGTTTCGGCGTGAAGGTTTCCGCGGGATCCTATCGTTCATATATCCCCGCCTATAATCTCGCACTCAACGATTACGATCCTAACGATAAAACCAACCAAAATCAATCCGTAGGTTTGGGTTGGATTTTCGAAAATACGTTGAATTATCGGTTTAAAGTCGCCGACGATCACAATTTCGACGCTTTGATCGGTTTCTCGGCCGAAAAAAACGGATTGGGAGAAGGGATATCCGGAACAAACATTAATTCCATTTTTTCAGATTTCGAGCATGCTTATTTAAGCAACAATCCCGCCGTTTATTCGGATAAAACGCTATTGAGCGGCAGTCCGTGGGGAAGAAGCGGCATTATGTCGGGATTTGGCCGAATCAACTACGATTACAAAGAAAAATACTTGGCAACGTTAGTCATGAGAGCCGACGGTTCATCCAATTTCGCCCCAAACAAGCGATGGGGATACTTTCCGTCGATTTCGGCAGGATGGGTATTAACCGAAGAATCATTTGCGGAATCGTTGAGAAACGTTGTCGACTTTTTCAAACTCCGCGCCGGTTGGGGAAGAAACGGGAATCAATCGATATCGCCGTTTCAATACTTGGCGTCAATCAGTCTCGACAGAATGTATTTCCCCGGAATCGACAAAACGCAAGGTGTCGTTGCCGGTTATCCCACAATATTGGCCAATCCCGACGTTACGTGGGAAACATCCGAACAACTCGACTTCGGATTTGATGCTCGTTTTTTCAAACAACGATTGGGGGTTGTTTTCGACTGGTACAATAAAACCACCAAAGATTGGTTGTTACAGGCGCCCGTTTTGTCTTCGTACGGAGCTTCTGCTCCGTATATTAACGGCGGAAACGTTCGCAACAGGGGCGTCGAGGTCGGCATTACTTGGCGGGACACTCGGGGCGATTTCACGTACGGAGTGAATGCCAACATGGCTTACAACCAAAACGAAGTCACGAAAATAGCCAATTCGGAAGGTATTATTCACGGCCCGACGGATGTTTTGGCGCAACAAACAGAGGAAATTTACCGGGTCCAAGTCGGATATCCCATGGGATATTTTTGGGGATACAAAATGGACGGTATCTTTCAGAACGAAGCAGAAGTACAATCATATCGGAATTCCAAAGGTGAGTCGATCCAACCCGATGCCAACCCGGGATATGTTCGATTTGTCAATTTAGACGAAAATAACTTGATCGACAATAATGATAAAACAATGATCGGAAATCCGAATCCCGATGTTATCTTTTCGTTCGGATTTAATGCGGCATACAAAGGTTTCGATTTTTCGTTTTCGTCGTACGGAACACTCGGCGGACAAATCATGAAATCGTATCGATCGTTTAACGAGAATCCGTTGGAAAATTACACAACGGATATTCTGAATCGCTGGCACGGTGAAAGCACATCGAATCGAATCCCTAGATTGCTTGACGGAGCGCACATTAATTGGCAATACGTTTCGGACCTGTTGATGGAAGAAGGTTCTTTCTGGCGTATCAGCAACGTGACATTGGGATACGATTTCAAACGAATCATGAAGAAAATGCCTTTATCTCAACTGCGATTTTACGTGGCGGCACAAAATCTGTTCACCGTTACCAAATA
This sequence comes from Bacteroidales bacterium, assembly GCA_031551455.1. Classification (GTDB taxonomy): domain Bacteria; phylum Bacteroidota; class Bacteroidia; order Bacteroidales; family UBA4181; genus JAIRLS01. Next base: position 10,444 of record JAVBNP010000195.1, read on the forward strand.
TACGGGAATGGATCCCGAAGTCGGTTTCGGGAATGATACACCTTGGGCGTCGGGGATAGATGTAGGGTATTACCCGAGTCCCCGCATATTTATGTTTGGCTTATCGATTAAATACTAAAAAGTTATGAAAAAATATATTATAATAATCACATTGACATTATTGTGTGCGGGATGCTCCGATTTCTTGGATGTCGATAATTTGACGCAAAAAAACTCCGATAATTTCCCGACGACACCCGATGAAGCATACACCGCATTAATGGGAGTTTACAACGGATATGCTTCCAATACGAACGATGGTTGGCGAAACTTTTTCGTTCTGGCCGAATTAATGTCTGACGATCGTTTCGGCGGAGGCGGGCAAAATGACCGACATGCTCATGCCGTCAACGCGTTCAGAAAAATGTCCTCGGACATGTACGGTCAACCTTGGGCCAAAGCGTATACAACAATTTACAGAGCCAATCTGCTGTTGGAATCGCTGGATCGCATCACGTGGAGCAACGATGCGCAACGAAAGAGCATCGAAGGACAAGTCTGTTTTTTGCGAGCATTCAGTTACTTCGATTTATGCAGGATGTTCGGCACCGTTCCGCTGTTGTTGAAAACGGAACGAGAAAACAAGCCCCGTGCATCGGCTGATGAATTATACGCACAAATGGGTTCCGACTTGAAAAAAGCCATCGAATCCATACCGGCGGTCCCGTTTGCGAATATTCCGAAAGATGAAATCGGACTTGCCTCCAAATGGGCAGCGGAAGCGTTAATGGCAAGGGTTTTCTTGTTTTATACGGGATATTACGGCAAAGAAGCCATTCTATCGGAATCGGTAACCATCACCAAAAACGATGTGATCGGTTGGTTGGACGATTGTATCAATAACAGCGGACACGAACTGCTTCCCGATTTCAGATCGCTGTGGCCTTACTCCTATTCCAATAAAGATTACGGATATGCGAAAAAAAACGGTTTGACATGGATCGGTGAAGAGGGCAATAACAAGGAAACCGTGTTTGCAATCAAATATTCCGTTTTGGGAAGCAAAAACAAAACGTATTGCAACGATATCGTGCTGCATTTCGGACTCAGAGCCCAAAGCTGGATTCCGTTCGGACAAGGATGGGGATTGGGTACGGTAAATCCGCAATTGTTTCAAGAATGGCCCGATGAGGACCTGCGCAAAAAAGGATCGATTTACGATGTAAACGATCCCAACGAAGGCGTATCGGGATTTACGTGGGACGGTGACATGCAATATCACGAAACGGGGTATTGGCAAAAAAAATATATGCCGATCAACGTATATGACGCCAACAACCGTCCCGTCAACTATAGTTGCATTCTCTACGGTATGTCGCCCAATTATCAACAGGATAATACGCAGGATTTGATTCTCATCCGTTTTGCCGATGTACTGCTGATGGCAACCGAATTAGGCGGACCCGACGCACAAAAATATCTCGACATGGTGCGGGATCGCGTACACTTAACCTCTGTTCCGGCAACCTTGGAAAACATCAAAAAAGAACGTCGCTATGAATTGGCATTCGAAGGAGTGAGGTACTACGATCTTCTCAGATGGCACGATGCGGAAACGGCGTTTGCCAAAGTTCGGGATATTCCCGTATTGAACAACGGGGTTCAAACAGGACTCACCATCGAATTTCGACCCGTTACGGGCGGATTTCTCCCCATACCCGACCCGCAAATACAATTATCGGGTGGGGTTTTGGAACAAAACCCGGGATGGACGGACGCCGAATCACTGTTTTGAAGACAAACTTTTTATCAATCGAGTCCGATTCGTTCGCAATCAAGCGTAAATTCGCAAAATCAACGATCGGACCCGATTGAATCAACGGTTACGAAACGAAAAAAAATAATACCTCGACGGTAAATACTGCCGAGACCGTTAAACTCATACCCTTAAATAACCACAACAAAATGATACCGAATCACCATATTTCAAAAATCGTCTTGATTTCAATCTTTTTATGCATACCGATCGGCCATGCGTTCGGAGATTCTTCCGTCAGTTTGAACGGCCGATGGGCGCTTCATTTTTGGCCGCAACCTGAAGTTCCGGTCACTTCGCCCGAAGGAATGCAAAGCGTAACATACAAAACCGTCAACGCACAAGTCCCGGGAAATGTGGAATTGGATTTGCTCGCCGCGGGGCTTATTAAAGACCCGATGATCGGCAACAATGTATGGGAAATGCGTCCGTACGAAGGATACCAATGGTGCTACACACGTCGTTTCCCGACACCCGAATATCGATCCGATCAAAAAACAATTCTGTGGTTCGGCGGTATCGACTGTTTGGCTGACATCTGGCTGAACGGAAAAAAAGTCGGTTCAACAGACAACATGCTGATCGAACATTCTTTCGACATCACCGATCTTCTCGAGCCCGGTAAGGAAAATGAATTATCCGTCATTATCCGATCGGCCGTCATCGAAGCGCAGAATTATTTTTTGAGTCCGCTCGGCTGCAAAGGAAGCAGCGCCAATCCCGAATCGGAAAACATACGCAAAGCGCCGCATTCGTACGGTTGGGATATCCTGCCGCGATTGGTGAGCGCGGGTTTGTGGCGCAACGTCGAACTTCGGATCGTCGATCCGATAAGGTTTACCGACGTACATTGGATGACCGCGAGTGTGAATGTCGAAAATAAAAAAGCGAAAATCATTGCGGACTATCAGTTGAAAATCCCTTTCACCGAACTCGACAAACATGATGCGGTTATCACGCTGAAAAGAAACGGCAAAGAAGTATACCGCATTTCACGATTGATCTATACGCATGCATCCCGACATATTTTCACATTGAATGATGCCGAATTATGGTGGCCGCGCGGATACGGAGAATCCGCTTTGTACGAAGCCGAAATATCCGTAGTCGACAAAAACGGTAAGGTATTGGCACACGACAAAAAGAGTATCGGACTGCGTACGGTGGCATTAGAATATACCGAATTGACCACACCCGAAAATCCCGGAGAGTTTTGCTTTAAAGTGAACGGCGAAAAGATTTTCATCAAAGGCAGCAATTGGGTACCGATCGATGCCTTGCACAGCCGCGACGCATCTTTGTTGCCCGAAGTCATGAAATCGGTCGTCGACTTGAATTGCAACATGCTCCGTTGTTGGGGCGGTAACGCATACGAAGATCACGCATTCTACGATTTATGCGATCGAAACGGCATTTTGGTATGGCAGGATTTTTCGATGGGATGCAGCATATACCCGCAGGACGACGAATTTGCCGAAAAGATACGGAAAGAAGTCAAATCGGTGGTTGTCAAATTGCGTAGTCACCCATGTATTGCCTTGTGGGCCGGGAATAACGAGAACGACATCGCTTTCGAATGGAATTTAAGAGAGTTCAATATCGATCCGAATAAAGAAAGAATCAGCCGTCGAACGATTCCCGATGTGCTTTACGAATTCGATCCTTCACGTCCTTATTTACCCAGTTCACCGTATTGCACGCCCGCATACTACGCCGCGGGACGTAACGATAGGCTGTTACCCGAACAACACCTGTGGGGACCGCGCGGATACTACAAAGCGCCATTCTACACCGACGTTGACGCACATTTCGTCAGCGAGATCGGATATCACGGTTGTCCCAATCGCGAAAGTCTGGAAAAAATGTTCGACAAGGACTTTGTTTACCCGTGGAAGAAGGGAACGTTTGAATGGAACGACCAATGGCAAACCAAAGCGGTACGCTATCACCAATACTCCAATCAAACGATTACGCGAAACAATTTGATGATCAATCAAATCAAAGAACTGTTCGGCGAAGTGCCGACCGATCTCGACCAATTCATCTTTGCATCGCAGTCGGTTCAGGCCGAAGCGAAGAAATTCTTCATCGAGTTTTGGCGCGCGGATAAATTCAAACGAACGGGTATTTTGTGGTGGAATATACGCGACGGTTGGCCCGTGGTTTCCGACGCGGTAACGGATTATTACAACGGCAAAAAGTTGGCGTATTATTATATCAAACGGGTACAAGGCGACGTTTGCGTGATAATTAACGATGCGAAAAACGGAAATCATCCCTTAACGGCAGTCAACGATACACGTACAGAAAAGGCGGGAACGGTGACGGTAAAAGACATCGACACGAAAGAAGTCTTGTTCTCGGGAAAATTCGTCATTCCCGTCAACGGAAAAACCGTGATCGGATACATTCCGCAAATGGGCCAACAAGCCATGTGGCTGATCGAATATACAATCAACGACGATAAATTTGTCAACCACTACTTGGCGGGCAAAGCGCCGTTCAAATTGAGCGATTATCGGAAGTGGTACGAAAAATTGGGAATCAAAAGAAATTGAACTTGGTTTGTTCGGTTGAATGACCTTGATTGATGTGTGGTTCGGCGGCGCCCGTATGGGTTGTCGCCGAATTTATTAAACCCTATATGCTAAAAACCGGTTTTTCCGGCATGAATCAAAATCCGTAAAAAGTACCGGTTTTTCCGTTGTTTGTGCGGTCAATTAAATAAAGAGGCACCATAACTTTGCAACACTTAACCCTTTAATGATCATGATATGAAACAACGCATTGCAAGCACGGTTATTCCGTTGATGTTGATCATCGGATGTTCTCGTGATTCAAAAAATGACGATTCCGACAAGAAAAATATTGAGACAATGATTATTGCTTTGGAAAAAGCGGCATTGGAAGAATGGAACAAAGGAAATCCGGATGCTTATTTGGCTATTTACGCCGAAGACATTACTTATTTCGATCCATTCCAAGAAAGAAGGATCAACGGACTCGATAAAATGCGAACCTTTTACGAAGGACTGAGAGGTCAAGCTTCGGTCGACAAATACGAAATGATCGATCCGAAGGTACAAGTCGCCGGTGAAACAGCCGTTTTGACGTACAATTTGGTGTCATATTCCGGCGAAGCTGTTTACAAATGGAATTGTACGGAGATTTATCGGCGGGATTCGAACGGTCAATGGAAAATCATCCATAATCATTGGTCATTTATAAGGCCGATGGACATGAAAATGTGATATTCGCGGATGGCACGATTGCTTATTGCAAGGTCACACTTAAACGCAAATTGAAACAAAATGAAAATTAAATACGTATCAATCATTTTCTTCTTCCTGTTCGGCTGTTCCGATAATCGCGGGCAACAATCCGACGAAAACGCCAAACAAACCGCTTGGAATACCGTAAAATCCATCAATCGACATTGGGCAATAACGGAAAATCTTGACAGTTTGAGTTTGTTTCTTCATGACGACATGGTGGTCTTTTCCCCGGGCGGCAAGGAACGACTGCGCGGCAAGGATAAGATCGTAAAAGCATACGACGATTATGCCCGATACGCCGAAACCGTCAACTTGAGCGAAACCGAACCGGTGATACAATTATACAACGGTAATAAAACGGCGATTGTAAGTTATTTTGGCGATTTGACGATAAAAACACCCGAAGAGAAAACTCAATCGTTCTCCTGCAAAGACATGTATGTGTTAATTTTCGAAAATGGCCGATGGCAAGCCGTTGCACAACATTATTCCTTTTACGGCAAATGAATAACCCCAGGGCAGAGCCCCGAGGTATCAAGACCAAAGGTTTTTTTTGTTTCCGACCCAGAGGGTCGGGGTATTAAACCACTTATTATGAATAAATTCACCGTAAACAATTGTATATTAAGGATTGTTCAAAAAGCCAAAAACGAACGTTATTGCGAGGAGGAACGACAAAGCAATCTTGTAATTATCAAAAAGATTGCTTCGCTATCGCTCGCAATGACGCGATAAAGCAAGTCTTTTTTGAACAATCTCGTTTATTCGCTCGGACATTACGCCGAATTCGGAGAATCCCGAATCCGAAATACGATATTTGTAACAAAATCGTTAATTTTGTTGTTTTACCGATAAAGGGAATCACATTTTCAATGATTGTCCCGACTCGAATGAACAAACAATACATCGAATTTAATTCGGATTAACCAAAACGTGTATGATTTCGGATTTAATCAAGAAAAATAGGAGTTATCGACGGTTCCAGCAAGAAGTGGCCATCGGCGACGACGAGTTGCGCGAAATGATCGACAATGCCCGTTTAACGCCGTCGGGACGCAATGCGCAAACACTTCGTTATATATTGTCAAACACGCCGGAGATGAATGAAAAAATATTTCCGGCATTGGCTTGGGCGGGATATCTCAAAAATTGGGACGGCCCGGCAAAAGGCGAGCGTCCGTCGGCATATGTCATCATATTGAATGATGACGATCTCTCCAAAAATTATTTTTGCGATCACGGCATCGTGTCGATGGCTATTTTGTTGACGGCCGTCGAAAAAGGTTACGGCGGTTGCATCATCGGTTCGGTAAATCATTCGCGCCTGCGCGATTCTTTGGATATTCCCGAACAATATTCTGTTGTACAGGTCATCGCTTTGGGTAAGCCCGCCGAAACGGTGGTTATCGAGCCGATGCCCGAATCCGGCGATATTAGATATTGGCGCGACGAACAAGGCGTTCATCATGTGCCCAAACGCAATTTGGACGATTTGATTATTAAGCTGTAATTCTTCCCGTAAAAGCGGATCAAAAAAATTATCCGCATGTTTGTATTTCAAATAAAATCGATTAAAACCTACCGGGTTTTTGAAACCCGGTAGGTTTACTGCATCAAACTTTACATACAATATCCTCACCGATTAATTTCCCGCACGTCTTGTTTCTTCCTCCAAACCGGAGGCTCTTTGTCGTGCCGCTTTAATATCGGAACGACCAAAACGCCAGTTGAGCGAAAGGCTAATGCGACGATTGTCCCAACGATTTTTCCCTAACAGATCGGTGTTTCCGTACCGCATGGTATATGAAGTTCCCGTGGAATTGAATATATCGTTCACACCCAATTTCATCACGACCTTATTCTTGAAAAATCGTTTTTGTATACCCGCATCGACCGAACCGTTTGCATCAATCACCCCCATGCCGTTCGGTAATTTGCTCATGTAACGTCCCGACAGTTCAAAAGCAAATTCTTTCGGCAGAATAAAGGTAAAGGTGGTATTGATTCGAAAGGCCACTCCCGAATTGTCGAAAGTTTCCTCTTTCAAATGCGCTTTATATTGCGCGTAAAATACGGCCGTATTGGTGTTGCTCGTGAACCATTTGGCAATTTTTACGGGCAGCACGGCCGAAAGGGATATATCGTGATAGTTATCCAAATTTCGTTGAGTAATCACCGTGGTCGGCGATGCATCATCCTGTTCGTACATTACGGCCCATGCATCTTTCGTGTAAGCGTAATCAATAAAAAATATGTAACTGTTGTTCAAGGTGTACGACAATTTGGTTGAATGCGTGAATCGCGGATTGAGGAACGGATTACCTTTTTCGTATGTATACGGATCGAGCATCCATATAAACGGGTTCAATATCCGATACGGCGGACGACCGATACGGTAACTGTATGCAAAATTCATGGTGTGCTTGTCGTTAAAACGATATTGCGCAAACAAACTCGGGAACAAATTGAAATATTCCCGTTTGTTTTGTTCTCTAATGGTCAAATTATTGCCGTCCGATACAGTTTGTTCGCCTCTCAGCCCCGCTTGCAGGCTTATCCGATCATTGAATTTGTAATTCCCGGCGATATATGCCGCATAAATATCTTCATCGTAAACAAACCGATTGCTTCTGCCGTAAGGATCGTTCCAAGTGCCGTCTTCATCTCGTTGCGTATAATCCAAATCGCTGTCGATGGTCGCCCGACTTGCTTTGACGCCCGTTTCCAACCTTCCTTTTTTGCCCAAAACATGAGTATAATCCGCTTTAAAAGAATAAAAATCGGATATGCCGTCTTGGATTTTATGCAGGATCAACGGCGGTAAGGGCGGCGTCGACAATGTGTAAACGGTATTTAAATCTTCGATTCCGTTCGAACGATATTTTGCCATATCCGCATCCATGCTTAATTCGTGTCCGCGTCGCATGGTTTGTTTGTAATTCAAGTTCACCAGTAAGTTCTGATAGTCATTGTCGGTATTGCCTTCGGAATGCATGCGTTGCACGTCCGAACCGTTAATATTGACAATCCGGGAATCCGCGTCATTTTCGTTGGACAGATTTCCGAAGTTGCCGCGAACCATAAAACCGACCACTTGTTTCGGCGTGAAATAATAATCGACGCCCAATTTAACGTTATGATAATACGATTCGGTTTCGCCTTCGGTATTTTGTTTGAATGACGAACCGTTCGACGCCATGCGACGATCCATATCCGATTCGTACCAAATGCCCCGTTTACCGCCGTAGTAATTGCCGTAGATGTTCCATTTTTCGGTACGATAATTCAAATCGATGCCGTAATTATCCGAAAATTGTTCTCCCACGCTTGCACCGAGCGATAAAGTTCCGTTATATCCGCGCGCCATCCCCCGCTTGGTACGTATGTCGATAATTCCCCCGTCCCCCTCGGCATCGTATCGCGACGAAGGATTTTCGATGATTTCGATACGTTCGATGGATGCGGCCTGCATGTTGCGCAGCATGGCGGCTAATTGCGTTCCCGACAGATACGTTTGGCGACCGTCGATCATCACTCTAACCGATTTGTTTTTCAGCATAACGTTATCGTCTTTGTCGATGATGATGCCCGGCGATTTGCGCAATACCTCCAATGCGTCGTCGGATGCGGCGGTGATGCTTGCTTCGGGATTGACGATCATCTTATCGGCCTTCATTTCAACAAATTTTCGGGTAGCCGACACGGTTACTTCCGTTAATTGTTGCGTATTTTCATGCAACGTGGTATTCGGAAGCGCCAAAATTTGAGAACCGACCACTTCGATCGTATACGATGATTTTTCATACCCGATCATGGAAACGGTAACCATATATTTTCCGCGATCGACTTTCTCAAGCAAATACTTCCCTTCGGCATCGGTAACGGCGCCCCGCAATAAAGCCGAATCAGCGGCCCGATATAAGGCAACCGTGGCATATTCCAACGATTTCCCGTCCGTATCGAGCACTCGTCCGGTAATATCGGTTTGGGCATACGATCGGATGCCGGTACAAACAAATATCATGACACATATACCAATATATTTCTTCATGTCTTTAATGTGTTTTGGTGAATATCATTTATCTTGCGATAAAAAATCGAACGCATGTAAGGAACTTGTCATGCAATACGTGTTTCCGGTTTCATTCAATATTTATCGTTTTATTTTATACCTTAAAGACAAGTGACATTCGAAATTATAACATGACTTGTTGTTTTTTATGTCGGTACAACCTTCATCAAAATTTTCGAAAACCGATGTTACATTTTTCGCTTTCGATTGTCTTATAAGTAATGAATATTCAGACATTCAAAATACGGGTACTTCCGATACGGGAAAAGCTGTATCGTCGGTCATTGAAAATGCTCGGCAGTGAAGCCGATGCCGAAGATATGACGCAGGAAGTGATGCTCAAACTTTGGATGATGCGAAGCCGATTGGAGGAATACCGAAGCATTGAAGCATTGGCCGTTCAAATATGCAAGAACGCCTGCATCAATAAAATCAGAGCGCGAAAAATTTATGTGAATGAAGCGTTCGACTTTTTGCAGGTTTCCGTACCGACGCCCGATCGGCAACTCGAAGAAATCGATTCGGTGGAGACGGTTGCCCGAATCATCGATCGGCTTCCGGAAATGCAAAAATTGACCATCCGCTTGCGCGACATAGAAGGTTATCAACCGGAAGAAATCGCGGAGATCACCGGATGTGCGGAAAGCGCGGTAAGAGTTAATTTGTCGAGAGCACGAAAAAAAGTAAAAGAAGAGTTTTTTAAAATCAATAATTTTGAATTATCATGAACGATATTCGTCGTATCAAAGAGCTTCTGGAAAAGTATTACGAAGGAACGTCTACCGATGATGACGAACTTCATCTGCGCGAATATTTCGCTTCCGACGATACAGCCGATGAGTTGCGACCCTATCGCGCCATATTTGCCTATCAAAAACGCGAAAAAGAACAACCGCGAATTGAAGAATATACGCCGCAGGAAACAAACCGGCATTGGCGTATCAGGCCGATATATTCGATTGCGGTTGCCGCCGCGGCATGTCTTCTCGTTGCGGTGTTTTTCATCGAAAAACAATCTCTCATCGACGAAACGCCGTGTTCGGGAACTTATGTAATGGTGGACGGTGTTTGTTATAATGATCTTTCGCTTGTCAAGCAACGTGTTGCCGAAACCATCGATCAAACAATCGTATCGTCGGGTGATGATGCGGCTTCCGACATTTTGGATTTTCTCGATGAAACCGTTGACCCGTTGGAAACAATTAAATTATAAAAATCGTCATTAAGTCACAAAACCATGAAAACGCAATATTTAATTTCCTTTGTCATCATGTGTTTGTCTTTTACGGAAATCGCTCAAGCGCAGCATAACCCGATAGAAGAAATCATGAAAAAATATCCCTCCCGAGAAGGAGTAACGTACGTTACCTTATCGCAAGCAATGCTTAATTCATTATTTCCTCAAAGCAGAACGTCAGGTTTGAAAGCGCCGGAAGTTTACCAAGGCATTTCCTTCAGCGATAAAGTAAAAGATCTCTCAAATATTTCAACGGACCTCAGTAAGATGCTGATCGATTACAAATACGAAACGTTCATGGAAGTGAATGATTCCGAAAGCGATATCTTACGTTATTATTTGAAACAAAAAAACGCCGCCGAAAAAGAAGTCGTCATTCTTCGACAACACAAAAATCAAGTTGCTTCCGTAATTTATATGAAGGGGGATATCAACATATCAAAAATAAAAGTGTATTTGACACATATCCGTATGATGACTCGTTAAATAAATTTTCAAAAAAGCCGGCAATAGACAATAACGAAAACATGTTGCGGACAAACGAAAGTGCCTGCTCGATTTCGGAATCGGGCGGGCATTTTTATTTCATGATTATTTTCGGTTCCGGTCCGATAAAAGTTTGAAAACGTTTACGAAAAAAAGCAATACGGTAAAACATCGGACAACTATTTTCGTATTTTTGTCCGACTTAACAGGAAGTCGGCCGGATGAACTTTATAAACCTTCACTCATGAGCGAACGAATATTAAAAGCGTTGATGCAACTGTTTGCAATCATTTCGCGACCCGAAAGCGATATGTCCGACCGCCGCAAAGTAGTTGAAGGGTTCCTCAGAAAACAATTGAACCGCGAATTGGCTCGGGAATACATTCAAATTTTCGACAATTATTACAATCAATATCAAGAAAAATACAAAGATCCGCAAAAACATCAAAAACATACTTCGTCCGGTTCCGTCAAATTATTGGTGATTTGCGAACAAATCAACAAAGAGTTAACGCAACCCCAAAAAATGACGTTGATGGTGTTGCTGCTCAGCTTTATCAGATCGGGACACGGCTCGTACAGCACCATTTCCGAGTTTGAACAAGAGTTTGTCGAAACCGTCGCTCACGCATTTAATTTCGAACATGCCGAATTCGGGGAATTGGTGTATTTCGTGGTGCTTCCGATCGATTTTATTCCCCGATCGTCTTCTTTGCTTTTGATCAACAATCGAGAAGAACCCGATCCGGAATGCAAACATTTGTATCGCGAGGGAATCAACGATAATGTGTCCGTATTGCACGTAAAAAGTGTCAATATGTACTTTTGCCGCTACGAAGGAGACAGGGAGTTGTATCTCAACAGCCAGGAAATGGTCAGTGACCAAGTCTATGCGCTCAACTACGGATGCAGCATTCGCAATTCGCAAATCAAACCGATATATTACAGCGATATCGTCGATTGTTTTTACCTCGGCGCGCAATCGAGTCCCATGCTTTTCGAAATCCGTGATGTGGAGTACCAATTCGAAAACGGCAGCACGGGATTACATCCGGTCAATTTCGAAATCATGTCGGGCAATTTGGTCGGCATCATGGGCGGAAGCGGAGCCGGTAAATCGACATTGCTGAGCGTACTCACCGGATTGAACAAACCGACCAAGGGGCAAGTATTACTGAACAATGTCGACATTCACAAACAAAACCGCGCAACGGAAGGCCTTATCGGATATGTTTCGCAAGACGATTTGTTGGTGGAAGAATTGACGGTGTATCAAAATCTGTACTTCAACGCCAAATTATGTTTCGGACAATACTCGGAGAAAGAAATTCGCCGAAAAACGGAAGAGGTGCTGCATGATCTCGGTTTGTACGAAATACGAAACATGAAAGTGGGCTCGCCGTTGAATAAAAAAATCAGCGGCGGACAACGGAAACGACTCAACATCGCTTTGGAAATGATTCGTCAACCGGCGGTGTTGTTTCTCGACGAACCGACATCGGGTTTGTCGTCGAGCGATTCAGACAACATCATGATCTTGTTGAAAGAACTTTCCTTGAAAGGAAAATTGGTTTTTGCGGTAATTCACCAACCGTCGTCCGATATTTTCAAAATGTTCGATCGTTTATTGGTGCTCGACCTGGGAGGATATTTGATTTACGACGGAAATCCCGTGGATGCCGTCCTTTATTTCAAATCGCAAACCAAACAAGCCAACCGCGACACAAGCGAATGTCCCGAATGCGGCAACGTCAACCCCGAACAAATATTCAACATCGTCGAAGCCCGTGTTCTCGACGAGCACGGTCAAGCCACGGACTCGCGCCGCATATCGCCCGAAGAATGGTATCACGAGTTCAAAGGAATTCCCAAAAATCGGATATCGGAAGAAGATCGGCCTCATACCCTCCCCTCTTCCGAAACGATCAAACGCCCGTCGCGATTAAAACAATTTACGGTATATGCTACCCGTAACGTATTAACAAAACTCAGCGACATTCAATATATTACCGTTTGCTTGCTCGAAGCGCCGTTGCTGGCGTTGTTGCTGGCGTACATCATTCGTTATTACAACGTGTCGGATGGCGGATACACGTTCGAATTGAACGAGAACGTTCCGATATACATTTTCATTGCCGTCGTTATCGCCATATTCATCGGACTGTCGGTCAGCGCCGAAGAAATCATCAAGGACCGAAAGATTCTTAAACGTGAAGCTTTTCTCCATCTGAGCCGAGGGAGTTATCTTTTTTCAAAAACAGCCGTTCTTTTCGTCATCTCCGCCATACAAGCCGTTTTGTTTGTTTTGGTCGGAAACGGTGTTACCGGCATTCTCAACATGAATTTCGCTTATTGGGCGGTGTTGTTTTCCGCTTGGACCTGCGCCAACCTGATGGGTTTGATCATTTCGGACACGTTCAAATCGGTCGTCACCATTTACATCCTTATCCCGTTCATCGTCATTCCTCAGTTGATGCTCAGCGGGGTGTTGTTGCGTTTCGAGAAAATCAATCCCGACATATCCACACCGGCGTCCGTGCCGTGGTACGGCGAATTGATTACCGCACGTTGGGCGTTCGAAGCGTTGGCGGTGGAACAGTTCATGAACAACGATTACGAAAAAATCGTGTATCCTTACGAGAAGAATATGAGCATCGCCGAATTTCAAAAGAATTACTGGCTGGTGGAGATGAAAAACAAGCTGAGCGAATTGAAAACCGATTTCGAAAAAGGCAGGCAACCAAACGATAACATGTTAACGTTGTTTTGCAATGAAACGGAATCGGAAAATCGGCGACAAAAACCGTTTCAATTGCCGTTCCGCGACATTTTGAAAACCGAAGGTTTATCGCAACGATTAATCGACGAAACGTCGACGTATTTAACGCAACTCACTCGATACTATACCGTACTGTACAACAAATCGGCTGAACAAAAAGATTTGTTGACGGCGGAAATTACGGCAAAAAATCCGGACAGTTTGCATTTTCTCAAATCACATTATTACAACCAAAGCTTGGCCAATATGGTAAAAAACGTCAATGAAACGTATCGGTTGGTGGAATTTAAGAACAGATTGATGCAAAATTACCATCCCATATACAAAGAGCCCGAATATCCGTTCGTGAAAGCTCAATTTTATGCTCCCGTCAAACAATGTTTCGGGCATTATTACCCCACTTTGTATGTCAACTTAATCGTGATATGGTGTTTCAATGTTTTTCTCTTTGTTGCGCTTTATTTTCGTTGGTTACCCAAGCTGTTGAAATTACTTCAAAAACAAAAACCGTAAGGCGATAAGTGTTTTGACTTGCAATGAAGTACCACAATTGCACAAAAAAAATCGACCAAGCCCCACATTTTTATATGCCGGCGTTTTGAAATTCGAAAAAAATGTATTTACATTGCCGAAAAATTTTTATCTTTTATTTGTTTCGTATATTCGTTATAGTCAACAGCATCAAGCATGGAACAAAAGAAACGACTGGTTGTAAGTTACAAAAATTGTCCAACCGAAGTATTGCAAGCCATTAAAGAAAAATATCCGACAGGGTACGGTGACGCCGTTATAAAGGTTCAAAAACCGAGCGGCGATTTTTTTCATGCAATTACCGTTGATATCGGCAATACCAGTTATTTGGTAAAAGTTGACGTGAAAATCGACAATCTTACCGAAGAAGAATTCGAAAAACAATTCGGATCGAACAGCGGCGGCGGCGACGATTCTTCCGATGCATCCGATTACGACAACGGAAAGGAAGACGAAAATCCCGAAAATATTGCTTCGGGTGACAGCAGTTTCGACGAATAAACATAATGTCTCGGGACTCTTTTCCGAAAAAATATCTTAATTTTTCGCGATCCGAACGTTACGGAATAACGGGATTGTGTTGTGCCGTTGCAGCAGCAATTGCCGTGAAATTATTTTTACCGCTGCTGATAAAACTGGATATTCCCGACACAACCGCTTACGAGAAAGAAATCGCACTGTTCCGACAAGCCGCCGATTCGATTCAATCGACGCAAAACTGCACGGAACCAACAGAAAACCTGCAACGGTCTGCCGATTTATTCTATTTCGATCCGAACAGCGTTACCGATACCGACTGGCAAAGGCTCGGATTGAACGACCGACAAATACGAAACATCAGAAATTATTTGGCTAAAGGTGGTCGTTTTAAGAAAAAAGAGGATGTCCGAAAATTGTACACCATTTCGGACCCGCAATATAAACTTCTGGAACCTTATATCCGAATAGCCAGTGAAAAAATAACGACCGAAAAACAACCGGAAACGGAATTTACGAAAAAACCGGCGAATGCGGTAAACGTTTCCGCGAAAGAAATCGTTCGCATGGAGCTTAATACCGCCGACAGCGCCGAATTGACCCGTTTAGCGGGTATTGGCCCCGTTTTGGCGGCACGTATCGTCAAATACCGAAACCGAATCGGCGGCTTTGCGGAAGTAACGCAATTGGGTGAAGTGTACGGCATCAAGGCCGAATTGATCGAAAAACTTTTGCCGCAACTTTCGGCTGATAAATCGTTGATACGAAAAATATCGTTCAACACCGCAACATTCAAGGATTTGGTAAGTCATCCGTACCTCAACGAACAACAAACCAAAGGTATTTTAAACTATAAGAAATTGCAAGGTCGGATCGGCAACATGGACGAATTGGTACGAAACAACATCCTCACGCGGGAAGACGCCGACAAAATGGAAACCTATGCTTCATTCGAAGAATAACCGTTACATTCCTTTTTCGGCGGAATATGATCCAAACCCCGATAAATAATTACAAATTTTAAAATCGGTAAAACCTATCGGATTTATTATTACCCGTGTTTCTTCGCCTGTGCCATCCAATATTTTATTAGGATGTAACCGAACAACATGCCGCCGACGTGAGCAAAGTGTGCGATGTTGCTGCCGGATTGAGAAAAGCCCAAAAACAATTCGATACCGCCGTACGCAAGCACAAACCATTTGGCTTTGACGGGCATGGGCGGTATCAAGAGCATTAACCGTACGTTCGGAAACATCATACCGAAAGCCAACAGTACGCCGAATACGGCGCCCGAAGCGCCCAACATAGAAGAGGAGGTAATCTGGAACCAATCAGCCATACCCGGTATCGAGTTTGGGATCATGTGTGTTTCCAATATCTGCTTGCTGTTATTTTGCAGGTAATGATTCATTTCAGCTAATATGTTAGCATCAATCGAAGCTTCAATATGCATTACCTGCAGCCATTGCACCAACAGGTAAAACCCGGCGGCTCCCAAACCTGTAGTAATATAGTAAACGAAAAACCTTTTACCGCCCCATGCATTTTCTATCGATGTACCAAACATCCACAAAGCATACATGTTAAACAAAATATGCATGAATCCGCCATGCATGAACATGTGGGTAACAAATTGATAAGGTTCAAAATACGGCGATTTCGGATAAAATAAGGCCAAATGTCTGATCAAAGTGTTTGATGATCCGAAAGGATCATTTAAACCTTGAGAACTACCTGCAATGTACGTGGCAAGAAAAAACAATACATTGATGATCAGCAAATTTTTTACAACCGGCGAAATTCTGTTCATGGACAAAAAATTGAACGTATTTACGTTTCGTTGGTTTTCAAAGATGAAGAACCGAAAAACAAAAAGTCAAAGATAGTCGGTTTTCCGTAAATCGAAACCATGCCCGAACAATGTGTACCATTACCACCCGCTCAAAATAATATTGATTGATTGAAAATGTGCATCCGTTTTAGTAACTTGCGACCTTATATGATTGACTATTGATTATTGCGAATCAATTACCCGTAAGCGTATTGTTTTTTACCCTGTAAATATAACAAGGTAATATATGAATGATTGTTAGCTTTATTTCAAAGAATTCGGCCGTATGTATTATCTTCTGCAAAACGATTTATTAAAAGTACTGTATATTCTGACGATTATCTTCATGGTAATTTTAGTGATACAGCAACGGGGCGACCCCATGAAAACCATTGCATGGTTACTGGTGGTTACGTTTATTCCTTTGTTGGGGATTGCTTTGTATTTTTACTTTGGAAAAAACTATCGCAAAGAAAAAATATTTTCGCGCAAAGAATTGGCCGACAGCGAGCAAATAAAAATGCTGACCAAATATCAGCCTTCCGACAAAGCTGACAAGGGTTATTGGCCCGATGATGCGATTGCGGAAAAAGCGCACATCATGAAAATGTTGTACAATTCGGACAAAGTGCTGCTTACCGAGCATAATCGGGTGAAAATACTGGTTAACGGCAAGGTAACTTTCGAACACATCATTGAAGAACTCGAAAAAGCGCAAGATCATATCCATTTGGAATATTACATCATCGAAGACGACCAAATCGGGAATGAAATACGACGCATATTGATTCGCAAAGCCCGGGAAGGCGTTGAGGTTCGGGTAATATACGACGACATCGGTTGTTGGTCGTTGAGCAACGAATATCTTCGTTCGATGAAAGAGGCGGGAATTAGGGTATTTCCTTTTATGCCCGTCCGATTTCCGTTTTTCACCAACAAAATCAATTACCGCAATCATCGAAAAATCATCGTGATTGACGGAAAAGTCGGTTTCGTGGGAGGCCTCAACATTGCCGATCGATATATTTCCGGAAGCGAGGAGTTGGGTCCGTGGCGCGACACGCATCTGAAAATAGAAGGCGAAGCGGTTTATTCGCTTCAGTCCGTGTTTTTGCTCGATTGGTACTTCGTCTGCAAACGCAACATTCATGATCAAGACAAATATTTTCCGCCCGTGGAAATTACCGATCGCCGATTGATGCAAATCGTAGCCAGCGGCCCCGATTCGGATTGGGCAAGCATCATGCAAACTTTTTTCTCGGCCATAGCCACGGCGCAATCCTACATCTACATTTCGACGCCTTATTTTCTCCCGAACGAAAGCATTCTCACCGCATTGCGTACCGCCGCCTTGAGCGGTGTCGACGTTCGTTTGCTGCTGCCCGTAAATTCCGATTCCAAGTTGGTTACGTGGAGTTCCTTTTCATACATCGGACAATTGTTGGATGCCGGGATTAACGTATATTTGTACCGAAAAGGGTTCACGCATTCCAAGTTGATGATGGTCGACGATGTATTCTGCTCGATAGGAACAGCCAATATGGATATTCGCAGTTTCGACCAAAACTTTGAAGTCAACGCCTTGATATACGATCAACGTATGACCGCGGCCGTACGAAATATCTTCATGAACGACATCAAAGATCTGAAATGCATCGATGCCGCAGAGTGGGAACAACGTCCGCGCTGGGTCGTATTCCGGGAATCCGTGGCAAGAGTGTTCAGTCCGTTGTTGTAACAAATATTTTTGAACCAAACAATCATTGAATTATCGATTAATTTTCGAAATATAAAATATATATGAAACGCGTATTTTTCTGTCTTGCAACAATTTTTGTCGGATTCTCCACTGTTTTCGCACAAACCAATACCTACGACATCGTTCCGAAACCCGTTAAATTGAAAACGCAATCGGGACAATTCGTTTTTAACAACGAAACCCGAATCGTGATCCCGTCGAACAACGAAGACATGCACAACGCCGCCTTCGTCCTGTTGGAGCGTCTCCTGTTGTCGACGGGCTTGAATGTCAAAATCACGGATAACTCGCAGGAAACCATCAAACCGGGCGACAATATGATTTATTTCAAATTGAATCCCGGCATCACCAACATGGAAGCCTATAAAATGAAAATCGGCAAGAAAGAAATCGAAATCGAAGCTTCCGCCGCTCCCGGATTTTTCTATGCCATGCAAACCATTCGCCAATTGTTGCCTCCCGAAATTGAAGCGGACGTGCTTGCCAAAAACATTACGTGGGCCGTGCCGTGCGCCGTCATCGAAGATGCGCCGCGTTATCCTCATCGCGGGTTCATGCTCGACGTATGCCGTCACTTTTCGGACGTCAACACCGTAAAACGCCACATCGACAAATTGGCTTTTCACAAAATCAATCGATTTCATTGGCATCTGACCGACGATCAAGGTTGGCGCATCGAAATCAAAAAATATCCCAAATTGGCCGAAGTAAGCGCATGGCGTAACAGAACGCTGATCGGCCATGCCTTTGCTCCCGATCAAAAATTCAACCAAACGCGTTACGGCGGATATTATACCCAAGAACAGATTAAAGAAGTAATCGCTTACGCGAAAAAGAAATTTATCACGATTATCCCCGAAATCGAGATGCCGGGACATGCCGTCGCCGCTTTGACCGCATATCCGGAACTGTCCTGTTCGGGCGGACCGTTTGAAGTGGAAGGACGATGGGGTATTTTCAACGATGTGTATTGCCCGAAGGAAGAAACCTTCGAATTTTTCGAAAATGTATTATCGGAAGTTGCCGGTTTGTTTCCCGGCGAATACATCCACATCGGTGGCGACGAATGTCCCAAAATACGATGGGAACGTTGCTATCATTGCCAAATGAAAATAAAGGAATTGGGATTGAAAGATGAACACGGATTACAAAGTTACCTCGTCACGCGTATTGAAAAATTCGTCAATTCGAAAGGCAAACGCATTATCGGTTGGGATGAAATTTTGGAAGGCGGTTTGGCGCCGAATGCTACCGTTTTGTCGTGGCGCGGAGCCGAAGGAGGCATTGCCGCCGCGAAGCAGGGACACGATGTCATCATGGCGCCCACTTCATTCTGTTATTTGGATTACTATCAATCGGAAAACAAGGAAATCGAGCCGTTGGCCATCGGAGGCTATGTCCCGCTCGAAAAGGTATACAGCTTTGATCCCATGCCGGACGGTCTCACTCCCGCCGAAGCCGTTCATATCTTGGGAGGGCAAGCCAACCTGTGGACAGAATATATCGATTCCGAAATGCATGCGCAATACATGATGTTTCCGAGATTGGCCGCTTTAGCCGAAGCGGTTTGGACACCGAAAAGCGACAAAAACTACGCGGATTTCAAAAAACGGCTGCCCGGTGTACTCAAGCATTACGATGCCATGGGAGTTACCTATTCCAAATCGAATTTGAAATAAGGCCGACGATTCTAAAACACGTAAAATGATTTTAAATAACCTCCGAAGTATCGGAGGTTATTTTTTTATTTGGTATCCAAAAACAAACTCTCCAACTTTATTTACAAAAATTTTTCAAAAACATTTGATCAATTACGAAGTTTTCGTAATTTTGCGACATATTCGTAATTGATTGTAAATATGGAAAAATTAACACAGCAAGAAGAAGACGCCATGTTGATTTTATGGCGTTTGGGAAAAGGATTCGTCAAGGATATTTTGGAACAGTATCCCGAACCGCGTCCTCCGTACACTACGTTGGCATCAACCGTTAAAAATTTGGAACGCAAACAATACGTACAAAGCCGTCGTTACGGAAATACGTTCGAATACGAACCGGTTGTCGACGAACCCGAGTACAAAAAACAATTTATGTCGGGTTTCGTGAAGGATTATTTCGTCAATTATTACATATAATTGGTCGCCTTTTTTGCCAAAGAGCAACGTATTACGCCCGAAGAATTGAAGGAAATCATTCGTTTAATCGAAAAATCCGAAACGAAATGACATCGTTTTTACTATACCTGCTGAAAGCCAATTTAGTATTGCTTTTGTTGTACGGATTTTATCGTGTTTTTCTGCACGGAGACACCTTTTACAGTCATATCCGTTGGTATTTGCTGACCACGATTATCGCAACCGTCTTTTTCCCGTTGATCGACCTTTCCGACCGGCAAATCGGCAATGTTGCATCGACAACGGTATCGCGATATGTTATTGATACGGAAGAAATATACCGACTGTTATTTGCTGCTTCCCCGACGGAAAATATTTCCGTAGAAACCGCAACAACGACTCCCTCCGGCATTGATTTCGGTCGGATACTTACCGGATGCGCAATAGCGGGTACGATTTTCCTGTTGATGCGAAAATTATTGCAATCGGCAAGTCTGATACGTTTAACCGCACGATCCCGAAAGCAATATCGGGAAAAACAGGTCTTTTTTGCCGTTGGCGGCAATACACCGCCTTTTTCGTTTTTCGGACGAATTTTCTTCAATCCGTCATCGTACACGGAAGAAGAATCGGCCGAAATTTTGGCGCATGAGCGAGTACATTGCCGTCAAATGCACACGGCGGACATTCTTCTTGCGGAAATCGCGGTTTGTTTGTGCTGGATGAATCCCGCAGCACGATTCCTGCGAAACGACCTTGTGCAAAATCTCGAATATTACACCGATCGTCGCATTCTTCAAGCCGGATTCGACCGCAAACATTACCAATACAATTTATTGCGGGTTTCGGGCAATCCGTTCCGAATTGTCAACCATTTCCATTTCAATCACCTTAAAAAACGCATTATCATGATGAACAAAAAAGATTCACCCCACATCTTGTCCGTCAAATACTTATCAATTATCCCGATTTTGACGGCGGTTCTCTTATTAACGCAATCGTTCAACTCACCGTCCGTGAAAGAACTTGCTTCGATCGTAACTCCGAAAATATCGGAATTACAAACAACTATCGCTACACGGTCGACGGAAACTTTACTCGCAACCGAACAACATTCGACGGGAGCAAAAACAACAAAACTTGAATCGGTGGCGACCATCAAAGGAAAAACCGGTACCGACAAAACCGACACAACCGCGCAAATCCCGAGACTCAAAATCGAAACAAACGGTAATAATCAACCTTTGATACTTATCGACGGCAAAGAAGTATCCGACAGTGTTCTTCACGCAATGGATCACGGCACGATCGAATCCGTTACCGTATTAAAGGATCGATCGGCCACGATATTATACGGAAATAAAGCGGCCAATGGTGTCGTGGTGGTCGTATCAAAAGATGCCGCACGAAAAATCATTCCGTCCCCGCCCCCGTCCTCTCCCTTTATTTTTAGTGATGGTCAAGAAAATCGATTGGTGATTGTTGATGGCAAGGAGGCTTCCGATTCCGTTCTTCAAACAATTAATCCCAAAAACGTCGAATCCATTGCCGTATTGAAAGACCGATCAACAACGGCACTGTACGGTCTCCGTGCCGCTGCCGGTGTCGTTGTCGTTACGTTAAAGAAAGGAGAATCCGAAAATCGAACCATACCGGATTATCGCATACGACAAGGCGTTTCTGAAAACGGCAAGTGACAACAATAATCCGGTTGGCGGCAAGCCGACGAGCGCATAACAGACAAGACCATAACGACCAGGAATTATGCATACTAAAGCGAAAGTGGTTTTCGGATTTTGGAAAGCGCAAGATCTGACAGGTTTTGAAAACCTGTTAGGTCTCTATCCGAAAACCATTTTCATTTGTGTATATATCTCGACGATGTCGGTGGAAAATGAAAGAGGAGCAGATAACCTCTCAAAAAACGGGCAAGACCTGCGAAGCCTTATCAGAAGGGGGAAAGTAATATTTTTTTGTCTGCTTAAAGTGGCAGACTTACAGAACGGAAACGAAAAATGAAAAGAGTATTTGCAGTTTTTTTTAGTGTCTTGATTTCGATAAGCGTTATTTCTCAAGATATTAAATATCAAAAGGACGAACGTCCGCAGAATATCAAAGAAGATGTGTTCGGTGTTTATCAGGCTGATCGCATTAGTGAAATTGACATACTAACAGCGTTAGAGATAGCAGGTGTCAGAATATTTGATGTCCCCATATCCCCTGTTTTTGAAAAAGAATATAACCTTTCCGTAAATTTAAATGAGTATGTTGATGGTAAAAAAGTTAACTCAACAGACATTATTTATACTCATCGAGGAAAAAATGTGTATGTACATTCCGTAAAAGAGACT
>JAVBNP010000178.1:0-6102 GCA_031551455.1 Bacteroidales bacterium
AACAAAGGCGACCAGAAGGTTTTTTCCAACGGCATGGTAACGGTTCCGCCTGCCGAAAGCGCGTTAAAGATACGCCGGCTTTCCTCTTCGGACTTAGTGGTGATGCAAATCGAAAAATTATTCCCTGCCACGAACTTTTGTCCCATCATGGATTCGGACATATCGCACCCCAACAACATGGTTTCTTCGCTTACGGGTAAGCCTACGTGCATGATTTTGTCTTTCTCCGAATCGGGAATCGGTTGGTCGGACGAAGGCATATCCTTGAAACGTCCCATGTAGTTGAACTCACCTCCGAACACGGATTTGTAGAAATTAAACGCGGCCTCGCATGTGCCGTTAAACGATAAATAAACATTTACTGTTGCCATAAAATTTGATTTTTAGAAAATTTATTTGTTATGCATACGCCTTTTGCAGGATGCTCATATCCAACTTTGTCATTTTCAGTAACGCTTCCGTTACTCGTTTTACCTTTTCTATATTCTTGTCGCTCATCATTTTTTCGAGATCGGCGGGTACGATTTGCCACGATATTCCGAATTTATCCTTCAACCATCCGCATTGACTTAACTCGCCGCCGTCTGCCGAGAGCATTTCCCAATATCGATCGATTTCGGCTTGTGTTTGGCAATATACGTAAAACGAAACGGCTTCGGTAAAAGTAAACGCATGTTTCCAGCCGCTGTCAGCCGCCATAAAGGCTTGGCCGTTCAATGAAAACGACGCGTGCAACACGCTTCCTTCAATTTCATTCTCGGTTTTACCGTGACGAACCATCGATTCAACATTCGATATTTCAAACACTGACCGATAAAACCCGATGGCTTCTTCGGCTCGTCCGCATTGTTTGCCGACAAACATCAAATAAGGAGTGATGTATTGCGGTATCCCGCAGGTACCCAATTGCCATGAGAGGCCGTATTTATCTTGTATCCATCCGAATTTTTCGAAATAAGGAAGCATCGCTTCGGGTTCCATCAGCACGCTGCCGCCTTTGGAGAGCTTTTTCCAAAGTTTGTCGAATTCCTTAATACTTTCACAGCCGACAAAAAAGGATGTTGCGGGTGTAAATCTGTAATAAGGCCCGCCGTTCAAAGCAATAAAATCTTGTCCGGCAAGGCAAAATTTCACGGTCATCACGGTTCCGCCGGGCATCATACCGTTTTCGGGATAACGAACAACGGTTTCTATTTTTCCGTTGTCGAAAACGGATGTGTAAAACGTTGCGGCTTCTTCGGCTTGAAGATCAAACCACAAACAAGGAGTAATTGTTGCATTTGCTGTCATATCATCGATTTATGTTTTTAAAGAGACAATCGTAAACACACTCATGTATTTAACTCGAAATCAATCGTTAAGCAAAACAAAAGTTCTTTGCAACTTAGAGACTGTTCAAGATTCTTTTACCCGATTTAATTTGCGCCTGTAGCGCGCTAATTGCCATGCTCATTCTATATCCCGAGGCGGTACCATCGGGCTGAAATAAACCGGACTTTCAGTCCGATACATATTAAAAATTAGCCTGAAAGGTTAATTCAATTCAGCCCGACGGCAACGCCTCGGGATAGAAAAACATCCTTTAAAATCGGCGTCCCGGAGGGACAGCTTAATTTTTTAACCGGTTTTTTCATGTTTCGGATAAATCTGGTTACTTTTTATCCCGGCGAAATAAATCTACCGACTTGTAACCTTGCTTCAAGATATTTTTCATTTCGGCAAAACGTTTTTCCGTGGTAGCGGCATTTTTCACTCCATACACATAACGCGCCCAATCGCGTTGATAACCGGGCGTAAGCTTATCGAACAACGTAAGGATATCTTTATTTCCTTCAAAATATTTTCTGACGTCGGGAATACGTTCAATGTAATCGGCAACGCATTGACTCGGTTGAGACGGTCTCTTCCTCTTTTCTTCATGTTTCAAACCAATCACGGTAAACACGTCATTGAAAGCAGCCATTTTATTGAATTTAACGGAGCTGTTATTCACATAGCCGTCATTATCCGGATTTATCCGTCCCATAAAATCGTCGCGACCGATGTATACGGCATATTGCTTGTTTCCCTTCTTGGGATAAGCAAAATACAAGATTCCGCCGGGATTCAACATCTCTTTATCGATAACCGTTTCCAACAGATTCGCAAATTCATCCAACGAAAAAATAAAAGCGAAAATTAAATCGTATTTGTCCTTACCCACGGTCGTGTCGAACAATAATCCGTCAAAATTCGCAATACCCGACGGCTTGTTGAGGATAAGTTTCTTATCGTATTTTTCGACGCCGAATTTTTTGATGATTTCGTTGGTCATAAAATTATCCGTAATTTTAATCCTTATCGTAACGTTATGTGATCCCGAAAAGTTTAGTGTGTTTTCCAAATTACACGATTTCGCCGATTTCACCCGATTTCTTCATAAGCCCGACATGTTTTTTCGTCGATATTTTACCGACGGATCAACCGATTGCAAACCGATATGCGTAACAGCTTCATTTCGGAAAAAGCATAAAATTACATATAAATTTCACGTATAAGAAGATCAAGCAATGTTTCATACGTATTTTATTGTATCGTAGTGATAATCAAAGCGACAAAATCAATCTCGTATCGGTTCACGATGGTCGAAAAACGATTATCGTGAACCTTTTGCATACTTTGAAAAAACAAATTGATGCAGGGTGAGAATTTGTTCTTTCCGTAAAATCCGCCGATCATACGACAAAGCACAAAATATTAATTCACAAACAAATAATTATTTGAACAAAGTTATTTGTGCGATGTTTATAGGTTGAATCGCATTTAAATATTTCTTTATGATTTGGTTACGGTTCTATGGTGCATATATTACCATCATTCGATTTTCGCTACATGACATTGGAAGTATGCATTTACACCGTTCGAATATCGGGTGAAATCATCGGGGATAGGAAAAGTCATTGTAAAATGATTAATGAGTGGAAAAATGATTGGGGAAGAGGCGGGTATTATTGACGATTCGGGACGATGTGGCTATTACCGGACATAAATGAATGCCGTTGACCGACACTGATTCGTTGCGAAACGAACAAATTTGTCGGAAAAACGAAAGCGGCGATAAACAAGCGTAAAAAAACTTAAAACCGTTTTTTTACGCTTGTTTATCTTTAAAAAATCATGTAGGTTTGTCATCGGAAAAATAAATACGTAATTTATCGATATCATTATGACCAAAACTTTGATTATTACCGGCGGAGCCGGTTTTATCGGCTCGCACGTCGTTCGTCTTTTCGTGAATAATTACCCGAACTGTCGCATCGTCAATTTGGATAAATTGACCTATGCCGGCAATTTGGAAAATCTTGCCGATATCGATAAAAAAAGTAATTATACCTTCGAAAAAGCCGATATTACCGATGCCGGAAAATTAAAAGAAGTGTTCGAAAAATATCGTCCGGACGGAGTCATTCACTTGGCCGCCGAGTCGCATGTCGATCGGTCCATCAGCAACCCCATGGAGTTCATCATGACCAATATCGTGGGAACGGTTAACTTGCTGAATGCCGCACGCGCGTTATGGAATAACGATTTCGAAGGCAAACGTTTTTACCACGTTTCCACCGACGAAGTATACGGTTCGTTGGGCGCCAAAGGTTTTTTCACCGAAACCACGTCGTATGATCCGCGCAGTCCCTATTCCGCATCAAAAGCAAGCTCCGATCACTTGGTACGGGCATATCATCATACTTACGGATTACCTGTGGTATTATCCAATTGTTCGAACAATTACGGTCCCAATCATTTTCCGGAAAAACTAATCCCGTTATCCATCAATAACATTAAAAACAACAAGCCGATTCCCATTTACGGCAAAGGCGAAAACGTTCGCGATTGGTTGTTTGTGCTCGATCATGCAAGAGCCATCGATACGATTTTTCACAAAGGGAAAAACGGCGAAACATACAACATCGGGGGCAACAACGAATGGACCAATATCGATTTAATCCGTTTGCTTTGCCGCATCATGGATAAAAAATTGCAACGCCCCGAAGGAACTTCGGAAAAATTGATCACGTTTGTGAAAGACAGGGCGGGACACGATATGCGTTATGCGATCGATTCGACGAAACTGCAACGCGAATTGGGCTGGTCGCCGTCGTTGCAATTCGAAGAAGGTTTGGATAAGACGGTCGACTGGTACCTTGCCAACGAAAAATGGCTGCAAGGTGTTATCAGCGGCGATTACGAAAAATACTACCAAAAACAATACGAAGGGAGAAACTGATAATTTTAACGATTTAACCGATTCACAATTTAATGTTTTTCTCATTCTCAAGAACACACACGTTTTTTTTATCGATATTTTTAGGAGTCGTTACCAACTTGCCGGCACAGGAATTACCGCGGATACCTTCCGAGAATCCGCGCTTGATTATCGGCATCGTCATTGAACAAATGCGTAGCGATTATATCGCGCGCTTTTGGGATAAATTCGGCGAAAGAGGATTTAAAAGACTCATTTATGAAGGTACGTATTGTCGTAATGCCTCCTACGATTATTTTTTCACGCAAACCGCACCGGGACATGCCACGATTTACACGGGAGCCGATCCGGCACGACACGGGATTGTTTCGGACGAGTGGTATGATCGGATGAACAATAAAGCCGTGCAAGCCGTAGCCGACGAATCGGCAAAAACGGTTGGCGGAGCATTTGATGCGGGGCATTATTCGCCGCGCAACATGTTGGGAACGACCATCGGCGACGAAATAAAATTGTCGAATTTACGGCAATCGAAGGTTTTCGGCGTATCGTTGGATCCCGCATCAGCTGTTTTGCCCGCGGGCCACATGGCCGACGGAGCTTTTTGGTTCGATACCGAAAACGGGAACTGGATCACCAGCAGTTATTACATGCAAAGTTTACCAAATTGGATCAACGAAGAAAACAATAAGAAGTTGGCCGATTTGTACCTGTCCAAAACTTGGGACAGCGAATATCCGCCGGCGCAATACACCCGTTGCCTGACCGATGAAAATCCGTACGAAACGGGTATCGAAGGACGCATCGTGTTTCCGTATGTGCTGCCCGAAATCATCAAAAACAAAAGCATCAGTAGTCGCTACAATCTGTTGAAGCAAACACCTTTCGGCAACAGCTTGACCAAGGACATGGCTGTTGCGATCATGGTGAACGAAAATTTGGGTAAGGACGAATTCACCGACTTGCTGACTGTGTCGTTTGCCGCTACCGAATATATCGGTAATGCGTTCGGTCCCATGTCCGTCGAATTGGAAGATGCTTTCCTTAAGTTGGACAAGGATTTGGAACATTTTCTCGATTTCGTGGACGATTTTGCGGGGAAACAAAATACGTTGGTATTTCTGACCTCCGATCACGGTGCGGCACAAACGCCCGCATACTTGGCCGAATCGAAAGTTCCCGTGGGAAGCTTTAATTACAACAGCGCATTATCGTTGCTGCGCAGTTATTTGAATGCGCTTTACGGAAGCGGTGAATGGGTTAAAGGGTATTACGGGCAACAGTTGTACGTGAATTCGGAATTGATCGAAAATTCGAAACAAAAACTCGGCGATTTTCAAAACGTAATCGCGCAATTTTTAATACAGTTTACGGGCGTATCCAACACGCTTACCGCTTCGTCGTTGCGGGAAAATCAATTTACGGAAGGCTTCCGAAACAAAATACAAAACGGCTATTTCCCGCGCAGATCAGGCGATGTGTTCGTAAATCTTCATCCGGGATGGGTGGAAAAAAGTTCGCGGGTAACTTCGCACAATTCGGCATACAATTACGATACGAACGTCCCGTTGATTTGGTACGGTTGGAAAATAAAACGCGATACAATCATACGTCCGGTGGATATTGTCGATATCGCTCCCACCCTTTCGTTCTTCTTGAACATCGCGACACCTAATGCATCAACCGGAAAAGCAATTACGGAATTGATCAAATAAATAAACACTTCGGGCCGATAAAAAAAAGTTTTAATATTAAAAAAGTCAAACTTTTTTTATAGGCCCGGCGGCCACAAAGACCCAACCACAACGGGAAAACCCCCAGGCACTGGGTGTTTGTTGAGTGTGCGAGACGTTAGTTGT
>JAVBNP010000167.1:0-4546 GCA_031551455.1 Bacteroidales bacterium
TCAGCCTCCAACAAATTATGTCTAAAATCTATTCATCGCGTTTCAAAACCGGAAAGCGACTCGGATTTACGTTCAATTCGGACGATATCTCCGCTCAAATGAAGTTGTAGCTTTTCGGTTCGATCGGTCGAATCTTTTCAAAAATCGAAAATTGAAACAACGGACATTCAATTGTAACGGCAAATTGGTTTGCATCGATAAGCCGATGATCATGGGTATCCTTAACATTACCCCCGATTCGTTTTACGACGGCGGAAGTTACCGTACGGAAGCCGACATTTTGAATCGATGCGAAACAATGCTTGACGAAGGCGCCGACATCATCGATATCGGTGCGGTTTCAACGCGTCCCGGAGCACACGATGTTCCCGTCGAAGAAGAACGCAAAAGATTAACGTCGGCGCTTGCTCCGATCAGAAAGCGATTTCCCGATGTATTGATATCCGTGGACACGTATCGCGCGGACATTGTCCGCGATATGGCAACAAACTTCGGCGCGGATTTTATCAACGATATTTCGGGCGGAAATTTTGACCCGGACATGTTTGCAACGGTTGCGGAATTAAATGTTCCGTACATTTTGATGCACCTGCGCGGAACGCCCGAAACCATGCAGGTAAACCCCGTTTACGACAATCCGGTTATCGACCTTATCCGATATTTTTCCGAACGAGTAACGCGGTTACATTCGTTCGGAATAACGGACATCATTATCGATCCCGGGTTCGGATTCGGTAAAACCGTCGAACACAATTACGAAATTCTTCGTCGGCTGAAAGATTTCGACATATTCGAATTGCCCGTTTTGGCGGGAATTTCGCGAAAATCCATGATCTGCAAAGCGCTCGGGACCGATGTGCGACACTCCTTGAACGGAACAACCGCGGCCAATACGTTGGCTTTGATCAACGGCGCCGACATTTTGCGGGTACACGACGTAAAAGAAGCCGCGGAATGCGTCAAAATAGTCGAAATGTATCGAAATTCAACTTCCAAATAATATGACACGCAGAATCTTCGCCGTCGGAGAAACGGTATTCGACATTATCTTTAAAGCCGGCAAACCGATTGCCTCCACTCCCGGAGGTTCCATGCTGAATGCGGCCGTATCGTTGGGGCGGTTGGGTTTGGATGTTTATTTTATCAGCGAATACGGAAAGGATAAAATCGGAGGCGAAGTAGATGTCTTTCTTCGCAACAACGGCGTAAACACCCGTTATGCCGATCGTTATGCAAATCTGCCGTCGTCCTTGGCATTGGCGTTCTTGGACGAGAACAACAATGCCGAGTATGACTTTTACAAACAATATCCCGAACGCAGGCTGGATATTGCATTCCCCGAACTTACCGCCGACGATATCGTCGTGTTCGGTTCCTTTTACGGCATCGATCCCGATGTACACGTTCGGCTGAAACCTTTTTTGGAACAAGCGCGGGCCGCGAACGCCTTGGTGATTTACGATCCCAATTTTCGGAAAGCCCATTTGTCGGGCATGGATACCTATCGTCCCATCATCATGGCCAACTTCGGGTTTGCCGATATCGTGAAAGGTTCCGACGAAGATTTTGCGCATATTTTCGGCGCCGAATCGGTCGACGACGCCTGGCAGGCATTGCAAGGCACATGCGACGCATTATTCTACACGGCCAACAAAGACAATGTTCGGTTGCGAATGTCCGATGTTTCGGATTCGTATCCGGTGCCGGCGGTCACGCCCGTCAGTACCATCGGCGCCGGCGATACATTTAATGCGGGATTGATTTACGGTTTGGTGACTCAGGGGATCGATAAAAGCAATCTGAAACGGATGAGTCGGGAACAACGTTTGGCCATCGTCGAAAATGCCATACGATTTGCGGGACATGTTTGCTTAAGCTACGACAACTATATTTCGCCCGAATTTGCGGAAGTGTTTCGGAAAAAGTGATCCGGCGGTTGAACCCTGTGCGATTGATGCAATTCCTTCACCTTTTCCGACGATAAAAGTTTATTTCGAATTTATTCGATTTTAGTTTAATTTCGCCG
The DNA here is from genome assembly GCA_031551455.1 of Bacteroidales bacterium. Classification (GTDB taxonomy): domain Bacteria; phylum Bacteroidota; class Bacteroidia; order Bacteroidales; family UBA4181; genus JAIRLS01. The sequence continues at coordinate 2,027 of JAVBNP010000167.1, forward strand.
ACGGGTTCGTTTCTCGAGACTTCGGTAACATCGGGATTAATCGAACTCGATGATTCATGTACGCAACCATATGCAAATTTTCAAATATCCTTCCGAAAAAGATTGGAAAAACATTACGGCTCGTCCGACATTTGATCACTCCGATCTGTTCGCAACCGTAAAAAGTATTTTGGACGATGTCCGACAGAACGGCGATCAAGCGATTTTCAAATACGGAGAAAAGTTCGACCGGGTAAGTTTAACCCGTTTATCGGTTACGGAAGAAGAAATCGCCGAAGCGGAAAATTTGATTTCCGACGAGTTGAAAACGGCCATGCGGACGGCAAAAACCAATATCGAAACCTTTCATCGATCGCAACAAATCGTTTCCCGAAAAATCGAAACCGCACCCGGCGTCTTTTGCTGGCAAAAAGCCGTCGGCATCGAAAAAGTCGGGTTATACGTTCCCGGAGGTACCGCACCGTTGTTTTCCACCGTTTTGATGCTGGCGATTCCGGCACGCATCGCGGGATGTAAAGAAATTATTCTGTGCACCCCTCCCGGAAAAGACGGCAAAATCCATCCGGCAATTTTATTTGCCGCCAAGGAATCCGGTGTTTCCCGCATTTTCAAAACGGGAGGCGCGCAAGCCGTCGCGGCGATGACCTACGGTACGGAAACCGTTCCCGCGGTATACAAGATTTTCGGACCGGGCAATCAATACGTGACGGCGGCCAAACAGTTGGTCTCTTTGTCCGACGTTGCCATCGACATGCCGGCGGGACCGTCGGAAGTGGAAGTGATTGCCGACGACTCAGCCGATCCCGCGTTTGTTGCCGCCGATATGCTGTCGCAAGCCGAGCACGGAGCCGACAGCCAAGCGATGTTGGTTACCGCCTGCGAAGCATTGGTCGAAAAAGTGTCGGCCGAAATCGAAAAACAATCGGCCGTTTTGCCGCGAAAGGATTGGGCGGAAAAATCGTTAACCCATGCCCGTATCGTTGTGTTGAAAAATCATCGCGAAGTGATCGATTTCACCAATGCGTATGCTCCGGAACATTTGATCATCGAGACGCGCGATTACGCCGAATTGTCGGAACAAATCGTCAATGCGGGATCCGTGTTTTTGGGACATTATACGCCCGAAAGCGCGGGCGATTATGCGTCGGGAACCAACCATACCCTGCCGACGGGCGGATACGCCAAAATGTACGGCGGCGTTAATCTCGACAGCTTCGTAAAAAAAATCACGTTTCAAGAAATCTCGCAAGCGGGCATTCGAGCCATCGGCCCGACCATCGAAATAATGGCCGAAACCGAGTCGCTGCATGCGCATAAAAATGCGGTAAGTCTCAGAACCAATCGATAGCATCCGTTGTTCTTCACCAAATAAGTGTCTGTTTAAAAATTGAAGAAAGATAATGTTCGGCTAAAGCCTATATTGATTTTGTTCATTTATCGTCAACTAAACTTAGCGAAGCGTTCTCACGAACCGAAGGTGAGTAACTTGACGGCAATGATTTAATGTTGCATTCATTGCCGTTGACTTTAGTCAACGATTGAAGAGATAAACCCGAAAAGGCTTTAGCCAAACTGATCCTATATTTGGAAATTCATAGATTTAAACGGTTTCTAAAACATTGTAAACCCATGAGCGATATCGGAAATTTTCCGGACGAATTACATCAACGCATGCAGGCATATTGCCGAGGCGTACCTTCACCCACGCAAACACACGGTTTCACGGATAACGTGATGCATTTCCTGTTTCCGTTGCACAATAATAAAGATGCCGAAACGGATCAACTGCACGCCGAATGGAAACGGTTACAATGTCTGTTTGCCGATTTGTTGTCGTCGCTTGATCCGTGGTTGCCCGAATCGCCCGAGATTTTGAAAGATCGTTTTTTCGAAGCCATCCCGCAACTACATGCTCATTTGCTGGAGGAAGCCGACTTTTTCGTTCGATGCGACCCCGCCGCCAACTGTACCGAAGAAATCATTTTGTGTTACCCCGGATTTTATGCCATAGCCGTTTATCGGCTTGCACATCAACTGTATCAAATGAAAATCCCCATCCTGCCGCGCGCCATGTCGGAATATGCGCACAGCCGAACGGGTATCGACATTAATCCCGGAGCCGATATCGGTCGGTATTTTTACATCGATCACGGAACGGGAATCGTTATCGGCGAAACGACGAAAATAGGCAACAACGTAAAGATATACCAAGGTGTTACGTTGGGCGCCTTGTACGTCGAAAGGGATTTGCGGCATACCAAACGGCATCCCACCATCGAGGACGACGTCATTATTTATGCGGGCAGCACCATTTTGGGCGGCGAAACGGTAATCGGCCGCAATACGATTGTCGGAGGTAACGTGTGGCTTACGGAAAGCGTGGCTCCGAATTCCGTCGTGTATCACAAAGCGGAAGCGGTTATTCGCGATCAAAAAAAACGATAACGGCTATTCGACTCGTTTCGGATTCATCAAAGAGGTTGTTCAAAAGGCGTATTTTACCTCGTCATTGCGAGCGAT
>JAVBNP010000043.1:0-2722 GCA_031551455.1 Bacteroidales bacterium
GGCTCGAACCCGCGACCCTGACCTTGGAAGGGTCATGCTCTACCAACTGAGCTACTCCCGCTTGTAATGCATGTTTGAAATCGCGGTGGGGAGAGGAGGATTCGAACCTCCGAAGTCGTAAGACAACAGATTTACAGTCTGCCCCATTTGGCCGCTCTGGAATCTCCCCGAATTATTTTTGATTTTTCGATTTTTGATTGATGGTTATTTCATCATCAAATCAAAACCGCATTGTGATTTCAAAAAACCGATACAATAAGTAAAGAACTAATTTGTTTTTGAGCCGATGGAGGGATTCGAACCCCCGACCTGCTGATTACAAATCAGCAGCTCTGGCCAACTGAGCTACATCGGCGGTGCTCTAATGTCGTCGATGAAAAGCTTTCAAAAACGAGTCCGCAAAGGTATGCAGTTTTTTTTTATTAACAATAGTTTTTGATATTTTTTTGGAAAGAGCGTAATTATTTTTAAAATTATCTGATAATAAGGACTATGAAACGATAACAATCCATACATATTATTATACGGTAGATTTAATTATTCATTTTAATTATCTTTGCACCCGATTTAACTCACGTGTTTGTTGATAACCACGTATAAAAAACAATCTAAATGAACAAATTCGTTTCCGTTTCTTTCATGCTGTCGGGCATCCTGTTCAGCGTATGCCTTATTCTTTCCAACCTGCTTGCCACCAAAGTAATTACCGTATTCGGATTATCGGCAACAGCCGGGTTGATCGTTTTTCCCGTTTCATACATTATTAATGATGTCATTGCCGAAGTATGGGGTTATCGCAAAGCGCGATTAATTATTTGGGTCGCGTTTGCGATGAATTTTTTGGCGATCGTATTCATGCAACTGTCGGTAAAAATTCCGCCGGCGCCATACTGGAACGGACAAGAAGCCTATGCACACGCATTCAGCCAAGCGCCGCGCGTGGCCTTTGCCAGTTTGATTGCTTTTTTATGCGGTTCGTTCGTTAATGCTTACGTAATGAGTAAAATGAAGATCCGTTCTCAAGGTAAACGATTCGGCATGCGCGCCGTTGTTTCCACATTATTTGGAGAATCGGCCGATTCGTTGCTGTTTTTTACGGTAGCCTTTGCGGGAATAGTTGCTTGGAGGGATATTTTGATCATGATCGTCGCGGAGACTTTTCTGAAATCGGCATATGAAGTCGTAATTCTTCCCGTAACGACGGCAGTCGTGCGGTATATCAAGCGAACGGAACAAACGGATGTATACGATACGGGCATCTCATACAATATATTAAAGGTAAGGGAAGTATCGTAACAGAAACATTTGATGCAAAACAACTTAAAATCGTGTTATTATTTTGAGTCGGTTGCGTGATCGCCTTGTTGTAATGTTTTTTCTTCCCGCCAACTATTTGTTTTGATGCCGGATTCTTTACCTTTGCATGATCCGAAAATGATCGGGTATTCATCCGATAATCGCATCAAACATAGACAAGTAATCTTTAACAAAACAATAATATTATGCCGGGTTTCGAATTATATGACGATATTGAACGGAAAGAATTGCAAGAAGTAATAAAAACCGGAGTCTTTATGCGTTACGGTTTCGGCGGCGCGCGGAACGGCGTTTGGAAAGCCAAAGAGATGGAAGCCGCTATTTGCCGAAAAACGGGTGTACAACATGCCTTGTTGCTTTCGAGCGGAACGGCGGCGCTCACCACCGCATTGGCAGCCTTGGGCGTAGGTGCGGGCGACGAAGTCATTATGCCCCCGTTTACGTTTGTGGCAAGCTTCGAATCCGTGATGATGGCCGGAGCAACTCCCGTAATAACGGATATTGATGATACGCTTTGCTTGAATCCCGCGGCTGTCCGGAAAGCAATCACTCCCCGAACCAAGGTGGTGATGCCGGTACACATGTGCGGCGCATCGGCTCAAGTAGATGAATTGCGGAAAATTTGCGACGAATATCGGTTATTTCTGCTGGAAGATGCTTGCCAAGCTTTCGGCGGATCCTTTAAAGGAAAAATGCTGGGCAGCATCGGCGATGTAGGATGTTATTCCTTCGATTACAATAAAATTGTTACTTGCGGAGAAGGCGGCGCCGTTGTGACCAACGATAAAAAGGTATACGAACGCGCCGACATGTATCACGATCATGGGCACGATCACAGCAACGAAGATCGCGGCGCCGAAGGACATCCGTATCCCGGATTTAATTACCGCATATCGGAATTGCATGCCGCCGTTGGTTGCGGACAAATCGGTAAGTTGGATAAGTTTGTCGAAATTCATCGAAAAAACAAAAAAATATTAAAAGACGCTTTAAGCGGGATTCCTCAAGTCACTTTTCGTCGTTTGCCCGATTCCGACGGCGACAGCGCCACGTTTCTTTCATTTTTCATGCCAACGGAAGATTTGGCCCGTAAAGCAACAACGGCACTGAAAGCGGCAGGCGTCGACGGAACGTTCCATTGGTACGACAATAATTGGCACTATATTCGCAATTGGGATCATTTAAAAAAGCGTACGTTTATGAATCCCTTGTTCAAAGCATTGACGGATGCCATGCCCGATTATTCGACCGCGAATTTTGCCGCATCGGATGCCGTGATATCTCGTACCGTTTCGCTTTCCGTCAAAATGGGCTGGACGGACGAACAGGTTAAAGAACGGGCAGCGAAAGCGGCACAAGCCGTAAAATCCGTTTTGTGATGAAAATCATCGCACTTATTCCCGCG
>JAVBNP010000219.1:0-3336 GCA_031551455.1 Bacteroidales bacterium
GTGATGATCACCGGCGATCACAAGATTACCGCCGTTGCCATTGCCGACGCGTTGGGTATCAAACATTCGGAAGACAAAGCGCTGACGGGAATTGATGTCGAAAAAATGTCGGATGCCGAATTGAAGGCCAAAGTTGAGGATATTGCGGTATACGCCCGTGTTTCGCCCGAACATAAAGTTCGTATCGTTAAAGCGTTTCAAAGTCGCAACGAGATTGTGGCCATGACCGGCGACGGCGTGAACGATGCTCCCGCGCTCAAATTAGCCGATATCGGCGTCGCCATGGGCGTGGTGGGAACCGATGTGTCGAAAGAAGCGGCCGATATCGTTCTTACCGACGATAATTTTGCCACCATCGTTACCGCTGTGGAAGAAGGACGCCGTATCTACGATAACATTCTCAAAGCGATCCGATTCATGTTATCGACCAATGTCGGCGAAATTGTTGTGTTGTTTGTCGCCGTGATGGCTAATTGGGAAACGCCTTTGTTGCCGATTCACATTTTGTGGATCAATTTGGTAACCGACAGTTTACCGGCCCTTGCGCTCAGCGTTGATCCCGCCGATCCGGACATCATGCAGCGCAAACCCGTCGATTCGCGTCAAAACATCATGAATCGTCAATTTGCCGTACGCGTGTTCCTCCAAGGCGGCATGATCCGGCTCCTTTCGTTGGCGGCTTTTCTCATCGGTCGTCAAACAGGCGTGGAGGTGGCGCAAACGATGACATTTGCCGTATTGGCCTTCAGTCAATTGACCCATGTATTCAATGTACGTTCGATACGTCACTCGGCTTTCCGAAACATGTTCAAGAACAAATTGTTGTTGGGGGCTATCGGTATTGTTGCTTTGTTAATGCTGACGGTACTTGAAGTTCCCGCTTTGCACGATATTTTCCGATTGGCAACGCTCAATCAAACCCAATGGATTTGGGTAATCTGTTTATCCGTTGCTCCGTTGGCGATTATGGAAACGATAAAAGGAATAATGCGATTAATAAAGAAATAAGGTACAATAATCGAATATTTGGATCGTTACAAAACATACATTCGGATTGATTCGCCGAACGGCTTAACATATACGTTGGGCCGTTTGTTTATCCGATAACGTTGCCGATAAAATAAAAAATCGTAACTTTCGATCGTTTTTGCAGAAGAAAAACCTGCTGCGACAAATTTTAACAAGCGATAACGAACCATAACGGAGAAGTGTTTTATGACAAAACGGGAAGTGATAAAAACGGTATTGGACGGCGGCAAGCCTCCCTATATCCCTTGGTCTTTTAAATTTACGCAAGAACCGAAAGAAGCGTTGAAAAAATATTACGGAACGGATGATTTGGACATCGTCTTGGGAAACCATCTTCTTCAATTGGGCGACGATATCGGCTTTTTCGAATATCTGGGGAATGATCTTTATCGGGATGCTTTCGGAGTCGTTTGGGACAGAAGCATCGACAAAGATATCGGCGATGTAAAGACCATCGTTTTACCGGAACCCGATTTGGACGGTTATACATTTCCCGATCCGTTGAACCCGCGTTTTTTCGCAAACATCGAACCCGAAATACGAAAGAAACCCGACATATTTCGGTGTTATCAAATCGGTTTTTCGCTTTACGAAAGGGCTTGGACCATGAGAGGGATGGAAAATCTTCTCTCCGATTTTTTGATGCAGCCTCAATTTGCGCATGATTTGCTGGATGCAATTTGCGATTACAATATGGCTCAAATAAACAAAGCATTGGAATACGACATCGATGCCGTTTATTTCGGCGACGACTGGGGACAGCAACACGGGTTAATCATGGGTTACGACATTTGGAAAGAATTTATTTTTCCGCGGCTGAAACGGATGTACGGTCGCGTTCGCGAAGCGGGCAAATATGTGATGATTCACAGTTGCGGCGACGTGGATGAATTGTTCGACGATTTGATTTCCATCGGTCTGCACTCATTTAATCCCTTTCAGCCCGAAGTGATGGATGTATACGAAATATTGCCGCGCTACAGAGGTCGGTTGTCTTTTTACGGCGGACTTTCCATGCAAAAGGTTTTACCGTTCGGCACCGTAAAAGATGTCGTTGATGAGTCCAATCGTTTGCTGGAGCTGGGACGGGAGGGAAATTATATTTTTTCTCCTTCGCATTCGGTGGAAGGCGATACACCTTTCGAAAACATATTGGCGTTCATCGAAGTCGCACAAAATCAATTGAAGTAAGATCGATTTTTCGACCTCGATTTTTGTTTGTACTTATCGAATATATTTCGATTGTTTCGATGCGAACGTTTTATCGTTTTTCGTATTTTTGAGCGTTGAATTTGTTATTCCGTTAAAAAATGTCCGAGGATTTCCTGCATTATATTTGGCAACATCGATTGTACCTTCCCGAAGGCAATCGAACAACGGAAGGCGAATCGGTTGAACCGGTACATCCCGGGTTGCCGAACATTCATGCCGGTCCCGATTTTACGGATGCCCGTGTCCGAATCGGCGATACGTTGTGGGCCGGTTGCGTGGAAATGCATTTACGGTCGTCCGATTGGGAACGGCACGGACATCATAACGATCCCGCATACAACAACGTGGTGTTGCACGTGGTATACCAACACGACGTCGACACATATAATGCCCGCAGACAGAAAATACCCGTAATGGAATTGCATTTCGATGCGCGTTATTACGATAATTACGATCGGTTGATTTCCGAAAAATCGCAAATTGCTTGTAAAGATCGACTCGGTACGGTAGATTCGGTCGGCTTGATATCGTGGTTGGAGCGATTGGCGGTTGAACGGCTCGAACGTAAAGCCGGCGATATCATGCGAACGTATGCTTTGACGGGCAACGATTGGGAGGAAACCCTTTATCGGCATTTGGCGCGAAGTTTCGGTTTCAACCTCAACGCATTGCCTTTCGAGTCGCTTGCCCGATCGTTGCCCTACGGCATCTTGCTGAAACACGGCGATAATTTGCAACAAATGGAAGCGTTGTTGTTCGGACAAGCCGGGATGCTTCACGATGAAAATGCCGACGATGCTTATTATACCGGATTACGCAACGAATATTCGTTTCTGCGAAATAAATATCAATTAACACCGATCGATCGTTTTTTATGGAAATTCTTGCGTTTGCGTCCCGTTAATTTCCCCACGTTGCGTATCGCGCAGTTTGCACAACTGATCTATCGCAACGAGCATTTGTTTTCGCAAATCACGGAAGCACAAACCGCGGAAACGCTCGAACGGATTTTCGACTTGAAAGCCTCCGAATATTGGGATACGCGTTATGTATTCGGCAAGAATTCGCTGAAACGCAACAAATCTTTCGGGCTGA
>JAVBNP010000041.1:0-7529 GCA_031551455.1 Bacteroidales bacterium
GCAAGGATATGTGGATAGAACCGCTGTCGGCTACTTTCAAGCCATGGGAAGACAAAACGGAGATAGTGAAGAAATATGTCGGCGATGTTGACGGAAAAGAATCGATTCGTTTGGACTCGTTCATGGCGGAAAAAGAGCGTGACGATATTCATATCAAAATGGATATTGAGGGTGCGGAACAATCGGCTTTGAGAGGCGCCCGACAACTGTTGGTCGACGGTAAAAATATGTCGTATTCGGTTTGCACATACCACCGGAAAGACGATGCCCGTGCAATCGGCTCATTTTTCGCATCGTTGGGCTATATCGTTGAATTTACACAAGGTTATTTCATGTTATACCCCCATTTGCGCAAAGCGGTTTGTCGGGGCAAAAAAGAATAGAAACTCATTTGGACGGAACGGCTCGATTAATCAAATTCTTCCGGTTTTTCCATAAGTCACGTAGTGCCTGTAATTCTTTTTTATCGTAACAACGAAGAACATACAACGTTAAAGGATAAGCGACGAGCAACAGTATTTTGATACACAACCGCAACACAAGCTCCCGATCGCGGATTAAATAGGCAACAATGCAAAACAAAACGCCCGTTCCGATTGCCCAAAATATTTTTCGGAATTCGTAAGGTACCGGATAATAGCGTTGTGCATAGTAAAACATGACAAAAAAGTATACTGCTTGAACCGTCAAAGTCGACAGCGCAGCTCCCATCGTTCCGATTAAAGAGATAGAGAGTACGTTCAGCCCGAGATTCAACAACGATACAAAAATGATGACGCCGGCAATGACACCCGTGCGTTTAACAATTTGAAGACTGTAAACGGTTTGGTCTTTCATCATGCCGAACACGATGCCGAATGCGATAAACGGAATAACGGTATATGCCCCCCAATAGTCCGGTTCTTTGGCAGTAAGAATTTTCACGGCTTCCTGTCCGAACATGGAAATACCCGTGGCGAAAAATACCATTCCGAACGTAAAATAAGTCATGATTTTGGAATAAAACCGCTTGGCGTCCGGTTGATCGGCCATTCGGAACATTACCGGGGGAAGGGCAAGACTGATGGGTTGAACAATGAGTGTTTTCAAAGAGTTGGCTAACTTGTACCCCAACGAATAAACCCCCACACTGACCAATCCTGAAATAAAATTGAGGCTGAAACGATCGGCAACGGTCAATAAAACTCCAAAAGACGAGGATAAAACGAAAGGAAAACTGTAGCGTAACATTCGGTTCAGAATTTGTTTCTCGAAACGAATTTTGATGTTTTTCAATATATACGGAACAAAAAGCGCCAAATAAATCAATCCGCCCGCAATTTGCGCCTCGTAAATACCTTCGAGTTTACGATCGAGCACAACAAGAAATATGATGGTAAGCGCCAATACCGCACCCAATCGAATGATGATGGTACGGGTGTAGCGTACGGATTGGGACTGCATTCGGCACAGGGTGGCGGGAACCGTTCCGATCAATTCCAGCCCTGCCGAACAAATCATGAGTCGGATCAAACGAGTATGATCAGTCGAGTCAAACAACAGTCGCGAAAAGGCGGGAGATGCAGGGAAACAAAAAATATTGAGCAAAATTGCAAGAACGATAATGGTAGTCAACCATGTGAAAAAGGTGGATTCTCTACGGCCTTGCAATTCCTTGTCGGAATACCACCGAGTGAAAGCGGCATACAAATTTAATCCGGCCAACGCAATAATCAACTGAAAGGTGACTTCCAACGTACCCAACATCCCGTATTCGGCCGTAGTCAATTTATCTACATAAAAAGGCAACAGGATAAAACCGACAATCTTGCCGGAAATATTGCCCAAAGCATAAATGGCGGAATCTTTCAGCAGAGATTTAAGTTGTCGGAGCATGCGGTTCTATAGAATTAAATGCCTCAAAATACGTCAAACACCTGCATCCGTATGATTTGACTTAAATATTTTCCATCCTTCCGAAAAAACAATTAAAACAAAATTTGTTGCAATTATCATGACATATTTGATCAAATTCCGCAAAATGAAATATTTACAGTTTAGAAGCAAGCCGTTATGATAATATCGCTTCTTAATAACGGATATCGTTTGAGAATAAACCGGTGAAGGGGGCCTCTTGTTCGGGGATCGAAATGCAAAGCCGTTCGGATTTCTTTCGGATTATATCCGCTGATAACAAGTATTTTGGAAATATTATATGGCGTAAAACTGTATCGATGATCCGAATTAATATTTTCGATGGTTTTAAATACTCTTTTGATATGATTCAAATTCAGTGAATTTGGAACCGTAACGATGATTTCGTTAATAAACGATGCATATTTTTCTCGGATTGACGACAAAAACAGTATCGGATTGTCAACATGTTCAATTATCTCGCCGCACACCAAATAATCCCATCGGCAGGATGTGATTTCGGGTCTTATATCATCCACGGAAATATCCGAACAAATAATGTTACCCATTCCCGGTTCCGTTTTGATGTCATCAATAAGTTTTTGATCAATATCAATGCCCAAACAATGAGCGGCCACACCTGTCAATTTTTTATGCAACCATGTATTTTCGGCTATTTTTTTTGTTATGGTTTCTTTATTGTGATCCAAACAACCCAAATGAATGATATTTTTTCCTGCGCAAACATCGGATAGAAATTGCAATCGGGAAATGAGCTTGACTTTTCCGAAATCCCATTTTACGGATAATCCGCTGCTGAATTTTTTCCCCGTCAAATAATCGTTAAGGGCTTCGAAATTATTCATTTTTTATTCTTTGAAATCGGTTAAATATCACTGCTTTTTCCAACACTTCCCGCAATTCCGTCATCTGTCGGTTAATGTCGTAGTTTTGCAAAATATGCTCTCGCCCCGCACGTCCCATTTTACCGGCCAAGTCGGGATCATTTAAAAGTTTTATCATATATTCGCCCATACCTTGCCAATCGCCTTCGTCAACCAAATACCCGGTTACGCCCTCAATCACCGATTCTTTGATACCCGCATGCCGCGTACTGATTATCGGCAATCCGCTGCCAGCCGCTTCAATAACAGAGACAGGTGATCCTTCCGAGTCACCGTCGGGTGCAAATACCGAATGCTGCACATACGCACGTGCGCGTCGCATTTGCCGTGCGACATTTTCGGACGACTGCCAGCCGAATATTTCGACCGAATCGCGCAAATTCAATTGATCAACTGTTTTCAATACAAGGTCGTACAGTTCGCCTTTGCCAATCATCACCAACTTGGCGTCGGTAACGGTTTTCCGGGCAAGGTCAAATGCTTTCAGCAACGATACCGGATCTTTCTTGGCGGTAAAACGTCCCACGAAAAGCAGAACCTTTTCGCTTTTTTCGGGCTGCGCGGCGGCAAACAATGATGTATCGACACCGTATGGTCGCAATACCACTTTGTCGACAGGTGCCCCCAAATTGATTAATTGTTTCCGCATATCCTCGGAAACGGCAATTACGTACGAAGCTTTGTCGAACATGTTACGGTATGCCTCGGAATACCGGTCAATGATATCGTGTTGAAATGCATCGTATCCGTGAAAATGGATTACCAGCGGAACATTTGCCTCACAACATGCATCTGCAATGTTAGCCCCATATGTACCGTAATTACATAATACCGCGTCAATTTCGGTTTCCCGTAAATATTGTTTTAAACTGTTGTTATATGCGCGAGTATAAAAGGACGGCAATATTTTTTTTACCGATATTCGAACGATATTTATGTTTAAAGGGAAAGCGAAAATAGATTTATCATTGGTTCTATACGGTTTAAATTCGGTATGAAGGACATGCGAAACGTTAAAATATTTAATCTGACTCTTGATGAAGGTTGCCGTGCGATCTGCATCAACGGTGGTCACAATTAATATTTTCATGTCTGTTGCCCTTATTTTTACGGCAAAAGTAAGTATAATTTACGTCTTTGCGTATAATTGTAGTATTTTTACCGCCGGTTTTAACGGATCAAACATGATTGTCATACGGCTTCGCAGCGGACTCGGGAATCAAATGTTCCAATATGCGTTTTTCCTGCAAATGCAACATCGGTACGGAAAAGAAAACGTAAAATTGGATATGGATACATATCATTGGAAAGTGCATAATGGCAGAGAATTGGATAAGATTTTCAATGTCGATTTGAAGAAAGATGCCGTATCCTGTTCCGTGTCACTTAAAATGGCCGACGTGGGCTATGGCATAAAAGACAGAATACTTCGGCGATTGCGCGGTAAAAAGCATACGTATTACGTTTTTTGGAAAGATCTGAATTACGATGATTATGACCGATTGCCGAAGAATATCTACCTCGAAGGTTATTGGAACGAGGAATATTTTTTTCGAGATGTGGTTGATCAGGTCCGATCAATATATCAATTCCCCGAACCCGCAGATGATGAAAACAAGAAATACTTGTCGCAAATTGCAAACGTTCAATCGGTCGGCATCCATGTAAGACGAGGCGATTACAAAAACTATCCCGATATTTTACCGCTGTGCTCGGCCGCATATTACCAAAAAGCGGTAGAAATCATCAAATTCCGCAATCCCGATCGAGAATTTCGTTTTTTCGTTTTTTCCGACGATCCGGAATGGTGCAAAAACAACTTGTTCTTTTTGGAAAATGCACAATTTATCGAACACAATATTAAAACCGACTCATATAAAGATATGATTTTACTTTCGGCGTGTAAACACCAAATCATTGCCAACAGTACATTCTCGTGGTGGGCGGCTTGGTTGAACCCCAATCCCGATAAGATGGTTATTTATCCCTCATCAACAAGCTTAACGTACGCTTCAATGCCGGAATCGTGGATATGCGCAGATGATTATTAGCCATGCCGAAAAAAAGGAACACAAGCACCATCTGCAAAAACGGTATTAATAAAAGTATCATGGTAAACAAAATACCCGTTATCTTCCATCAGTCGCATAATTTCATCATTTTTCGATACCGTTCGATCTTCGTGATGAACTAATGTTTCCACACAAAATACTTTAGGTCGATATCGAGAGAAATCAAAATTTCGAAGTATTTCCAAATCCAAACCTTCCGTATCAATAGATACAAAATCGGGTGCTTTTTCGGGAAAATATGATTCCAATATTCTATTAATCGATAAGAGTTTTATCTCTATTTTCTTTTTTATGGCACAATTTCGAGTCAACTGTGCAATTTCGACTTCTTCTTTTGAAAACGTGTTCAATACCCTGTTAGTCATTATATAAAACTCTGCCGACGGATCATCGTCGGAACCGATTCCGATATTTAAGTTGATATCTTTTTTACGCTTGTATAAAAAACGCCTATACAAATACGGATCCGGCTCTATATTCACTCCTTTACTTCCATGGCGATAAAAATAACATGTATTGCTTAATATCGATGGATGATGCGCCCCTATATCCAAATAAGATGGATGTGATATTTTTAATTGACGAAAAATGTTTGCAATGATAATATCTTCTCCCGATTGAGAATACGAACGCTGTCCTTTATAAACGGATCGAAATTTTTTATCAAACAACGAACGTAGATATTCTGCAACAATAAGCCTGACAAAAGATGACATAACAACTTCGGTTAATGCAAAAACAATTTTTTTATGTCGGATGCGCAAAGATACGATTTTTCTCCCGTCAAATTCACCCTATGCTTTGTACGAATGACGTACGATCTATTATTAAACATAATGACACGGCCATTCAACCTTTTCGAAAATCGGTTGTTGTACTACTGCAATATACATTCGGCAAATTACATAAAAGTAAATACAAAATCTTTGTATGGGAAACCGGCATTTAGGTACGATCTTTTTTGTTCTGTCGGGTATTCGTTGTTTAAGCGCGTACGATGGTATCATCGCGGCACAAAACGATACCGCGGCATACCGAATGATTATATCCGAGGAAAGTCAACCGATACAATCGCCCGGTTGGCGATTCGGAGTGCAAAACGGACTTACATACATGTGGGCGAATAAAGATAAGGAAGAAACCGAACTCATTTCCAATGGTGCCAATGCCGACGATGTAGATGATTTTTACAAGCAAATTTGCAGAGCATACCATTTTTCGGCGGATATCTATAAACTCTTCCCCGCACAATGGGGTCTCGGATTGAAATACTCCGTAACGGCAAGCCGGGCCGAACAATTCATCCGATTCGATACAGGTGATGGTTTGAATATGCTCAACACCAATATTGTCAACCGAGAATACGTCAATTTTATCGGAGTCTCCTTTTTGCTGCAACGGAGTTTTAAAAAAGCACCCACATTGCAATTGGATTTTAGCATGTCATTGGGATATGCAAGGTATCGCAACGAACTCGAAACCGATTTCGAAAATTATTATTTTCGGGAGAATCTGTTATCCCGGGGAAATACGTTTGGCGGTGATTTGGAAATGAGATTGGAATATTTCCCCGTTCGCCGCGTTTCGATTGTCGGCGGAGTCGGCTGTTTTTTGGCAAGGTTCAATCGCTTAACCGTTACCGACGGCCGCCTCGAAAGAACAATCGATTTAACGGGAGAAGACAGAAAAAACGTATCTCGTTTCGATTTCTTTTTCGGCGTCGGATTTTATTTCAAATAATAATCGTCATGCAAAGGATCATCGGTAAGTTTCTTTTATTGTGGGGGATTGTTTTTTTTGCAATGAGTTGCAGCGACGATTTTCTCGACTCCCCGCAACTTCGAACCACTCGTTCCGCTCCAACGGCCATTTATCTCACGCCGACAACCGTATACATGGAACACACCGTTACGGTTACGGATGCGGGAAATGCCGCCTATTCCGTAGGACTTTGCCCCAAATGGATCACCTTCAGATATTTGAAGGGAAGTTTCAAGGATAATTCGGTAGTGTTAAAATTTACGGTACAAAATGTTTCCGCATCATTTGAACCCGGTACTTACGAAAGCGTGCTGAGTTTAACGATCGAAAACATCGGTGCTTACAGGATACCTGTTTACTTTGTAAACGAATAAAACCTTCCATCAATCGATCATTTTTATGCCAGATAAATAGACACTTACATCCATAAACGCAAATATGCAGCTTCATCGGCTGCATATTCTTTAAACGGTATCACGAAACAATCCGTTAAAGTATCTCCGACATCATATCATACAATCATCTTTTCGATCGGAATTACCAATATTCCTTGAGCTCCCAAAGCTTTCAATTTTCCGATGATTTCCCAAAAACGATCTTCGTCAATCACCGAATGCAACGAACTCCATCCTTCCTGCGCCAACGGAAGTATCGACGGGCTTTTCATGCCGGGAAGAACTTGAATGATTTCATCGATTTTATTGTTCGGAGCATTCAACAAAATATATTTCTTTCCATATGCCGTTTGTACCGCGTCAATACGGAAAATTATTTCGTCGAGGATGGCTTTCTTTTCGGTCGATAAACCGGGATGACCGATGAGCAAAGCCTCCGATTTCATCACCACGCCTACCTCCTTCAAACGGTTGCTTACCAAGGTGCTGCCCGAACTGACAAT
>JAVBNP010000060.1:0-9363 GCA_031551455.1 Bacteroidales bacterium
AAACCACGCAAGTGGATGAAATGCGTGATCAATTGAAATCCGAATTCGGTACCGTATCCGGAACGATCGGTATCGGAGGAGGGTGCATTCTCGATTTGGCCAAATCGTTGGCGTTGATGATGACCAACGAAGGTTCTTCCGCGTTATATCAAGGATGGGACTTGGTAAAAGTTCCCGGTGTTTACCATATAGGCATTCCCACACTGAGCGGAACGGGAGCCGAAGTTTCCCGTACGGCGGTATTGTTGGGACCCGAAAGAAAACTCGGTTTAAACTCCGATCATACCACTTTCGACCAAGTGGTTTTGGATCCCGAGTTGCTGAAAGGCGTGCCCGTTAATCAACGGTTTTTTACCGGCATGGACTGTTTCATCCATTGCATCGAGTCGCTGCAGGGAACTTATCTCAACGCGTTCAGCAAGAGTTACGGCGAAAAAGCTCAAGAAATGTGCGAAGAAGTATTCTTGAAGAAAAACGTATGGGATGACGAAAGCGACGAAAGCTTGATGATGGCTTCTTGGCACGGCGGCATGAGTATTGCGTATTCGCAGGTGGGCGTCGCGCATGCAACAAGTTACGGCTTGGCATTCGTGCTTCACGTGCATCACGGCATCGGCAATTCCATCGTATTTAACCATTTAGAGGAGTTTTATCCCGAAGGCGTTGCCCAATTCAAAGAAATGGTCAAGAAATGGAACATTGACATGCCTCAAGGGATTTGCAAAAACTTGACAAATGAGCAATTCGATGCCATGATCAAGGTGTCGTTGAGCATGGCGCCTCTTTGGGAAAACGCGTTGGGCCCCAAGTGGAACGAAATCATGACTCCGCAACGATTGAGAGCGTTGTACGAAAAAATGTAATATTCGTAAATTCAACAATAAGGATATCGAGACGGAAAACCGGCGATATCCTTATTGCTTTTTTAATGTCAAAACGACATTAAAATATCAAGATAATTTTTCGAGAATCGGAAGATGGATAATAATGCCGCATTGGTCTTATTTTCAGGCGGACAGGATTCAACCGCTTGTCTCTTTTGGGCTTTGAAAAACTTCCGACGCGTGGAAACCGTATGTTTTCGCTACGGGCAACGCCACGAGACGGAAATAACGGCAGCACGAAACATTGCCGAAAAAGCGGGTATTCCTTTTCGCATTATCGACGCCGGTATCATTGCGGAATTGGGACACAACGCTCTTACCGACCTTTCCGTAAAACCGGATAAAGAGCAGTCGGGAAATGCGCCGCCCAATACGTTCGTTCCCGGGCGCAATCTGCTGTTTATCGGTATGGCCGCTGCCATTGCTCGCGAAAGACACATTGCCAATCTTGTTACCGGAGTGTCGCAAGCCGATTACAGCGGTTATCCCGACTGCCGCGACACGTTTATCCGATCGATGAACGTAACGCTGAATTTGGCAATGGACGAACAATTCGTGATTCACACCCCATTAATGCAACTCGACAAAGAAGCCGTTTGGCAGCTTGCGGACGAACTCGGAATTTTCGATTTGGTAAAATCCGAAACCGTCACTTGCTACAACGGCATTCCCGGCAAAGGTTGCGGCGAATGCCCGTCGTGTAAATTACGACAAAGAGGTTTGGAGCGATACGAAAAAAGAATCGCCAAATAACAATCGGCCAAAAGATGATACGACAATCAAGCAATGGACATTACGACAAAAATACTTAACAAACGTTTCGAAAAAAAAGATGCCCACGGAGCCATCGGTATGCCGATATACACAAATGCCGCATTCGAATTTGATTCGGCGGAAGCAATGGAAGACGCATTCATGGGACGTACCGACGAGCATACATACTCCCGCATTTCAAACCCCACGGTGGCTTTTTTCGAGCAACGGGCAGCCGAAGCTTCCGGTGCGAAATATGTCACGGCAACAGCCTCCGGAATGGCGGCAATTGCCGATACGATAATGACTTTGGCCCGGACGGGAGCAAACATCGTAACAACCGCACACTTATTCGGTAATACGTTTTCATTTTTTCTCGTTACGCTTAAAGACTTCGGCGTGGAGGTCCGTTTGTGCAACCTCGCCGATTCGAATGAAGTAAGCAACAATATCGATGAAAAAACTTGCGCCGTTTACGTCGAAACCATTACCAATCCTCACCTCGAAACGGTTGATTTGGAAAAACTGTCGGCCGTGGCACGAGCAAAAAATGTCCCATTGATTGTCGACAGCACGGTTGTTCCGTGGACCGCATGTAAAGTCGGCTTGCTCGGTGCGGACATCGAAATCGTGTCGAGTACCAAATATATTTCCGGAGGCACCACAAGTATCGGCGGTTTAATTCTTGACCACGGCGTTTTCGATTGGAACAAATCCGAAAAACTGAAATCGGTGGTGGAAAAGTTCGGAAAGAAAGCATTCACGGCCAAATTGCGCAACGAAATATTCCGAAATTTCGGCGCCTGCATGTCGCCGCAAACCGCAGCGTTGCAATGTCTCGGACTCGAAACGCTCGATATACGTTATCGTCAAGCTTCAACAACCGCGGGAGCGTTGGCCCGCTTTCTGGAAACCTTGCCGCAAGTGAAAAATGTCAATTACGGCGGATTGTCGAACAGTCCGTTTTACGAAATTTGTCGGAAACAATTCGGCGACAATCCCGGAGCTATGTTGACTTTTGCTTTAAAAGATAAATCCGAATGCTTTGCCTTCATGAACCGGCTTCAAATAATTCGTCGGGCAACCAATATGTTTGATAATAAGTCCTTGATCATACACCCGTCGTCGACCATATACGGTTTGCTTTCCCCGGAACATAAAGCAATAGCGGATGTTCCCGACGACATGATGCGTCTATCCGTCGGATTGGAAAATATTGACGACTTAAAGGAAGATATCCGTCAAGCGCTGTCAGCAATATGTAAACCATAATCCCGAAAACATTTCATTATGTCCCTCTCTTTATTAGGCAACAAAACGGAATACAAATTCGGTTACGATCCGTCAATTTTGGAAACATTCGACAACCCGCACCCCGATAATGATTATTGGGTGCGCCTCAATTGTCCCGAATTTACAAGTCTTTGCCCCGTTACCTCGCAACCCGATTTTGCCACGATATACATTAATTAGATCCCCGACAAACGGATGGTGGAAAGCAAAAGTTTGAAACTCTATTTGTTCGGCTTCCGCAACCACGGCTCGTTTCACGAAGATTGCGTCAATACGATTATGAAAGATCTTGTTAAACTGATGAAACCAAAATATATCGAAGTTTCGGGTATTTTCACTCCGCGCGGCGGCATCAGTATTTATCCTTTTTGTAACCATGACAACGGTAACCCGCGTTATCGGGAAATGGCACAATACCGCATGATGAATCATGATTTGAAGTAAATCGCTTCCTTCAAAGAATCAAATTCGGCGAAAAAATCAACGATCAAGCCTCCGGATGCCCGATTAAATATGTTCAATTGATTTTCTGCGCTTTGTATCAAATAAAAATCACCAATTCCTTACGACATTAATACTACGCTTTGCGCCTCCCTCCCCACGGGGTGGGGCTTCCCTACTTAATAAACGCCAAAATCTCCCCTTTTTGCACTTGGTCGCCCTGCTTCACGTAGGTGCCCACGATCGTTCCGCCGTAGCCGACCCTGACCGGTTCGATTCCGTAAAAACTTTGGATGTAGCACAATATCGATTTTTCTTCGATAATATCGCCTTCGAACGGCGCCGACGAAGCGTCCGCAAGATCATACTGCCAAATGACTTGTCCCTTGCAGGGCGCGTGAATCGGTTTGGCAAACGGATATTCTTTGGTGATCTCTGCAAAACTGAACATCGGTATTTCCACCACCGGACGTTTGATAACGATCGGAGGGCCCGCTTTTTCCTTGGCTTGTGCCAATTCTTGATTGAACCGATTCTTGGCCGCGCCCGACTTGAAATCGCGATACTGACGGTCGTGCATCGCAAATTCGAACAATTCTTCTTGGTCGGGACCTTCATCCCAACCGAGTTCCTTCATTTCTTTCGCGAATTTGTCCAACTCGTCGGGGAAAGCCGCTTGCGGATCGCCTTCGTAAAACTCCAATCCCTTGGATTTTGCCAATTCGACGATTCTGGGCGCCAACGGACCGGGGAGTTTTCCGGTTTTCCCCAGAATCATGTTCCAACTATCCTTATCGATCATCGTAAAACGATGTTCGTTTTTGGCCATCGACAGGATGTTCATCAACGCGATATTTTTCACGTATTGGCTGAACGGCGTCACCAACGGAGGATAACCCAACATGGGCCAAATATTTTCCACTTCCTTGAAAAGCTGCACCACGAGATTGTTCAGCGACACTTCCGGTTTTCCCTGTTGTTTAAGCGCCGAATTGATCGCGCCGTGCATTCCTTTCAGGTCAGCCATCATCGAACCCATCATACCGCCCGGCAGGCCGCATCCGACCAACAGCGATGTCATGATTTTATTGCTCGGGTCGATGAAATAACCCAGAAAATCGTCGATAAACGTTTGCGTCAGATGACGCGCCTCCATATACGCCTCCATGTTGATGTCGGGAACCAAAAAGCCGGCATCTTTCAGCATGGCTTGGATGGTGATCACGTCCGGATGGATCATCCCCCACGAAAGCGGCTCCATGGCCACATCGATGATATCCACGCCATTTTGCGCGGCTTCGTACATCGAAGCGACTGAAAAACCGGGACCGCTGTGTCCGTGATATTCGATAACGATTTGAGGATGACGTTGCTTGATATTCTTGATGATTTGCCCGATGCTGTACGGACGGCCGATTCCCGCCATGTCTTTCAGACAGATTTCGGTTGCGCCCGCTTCAATCAGTTGTTGCGCCAAATTGGTATAGTATTCCACCGTATGCAGCGGCGAATAGGTGATACACAAGGCTGCTTGCGGAATCATACCGCCTTCCTTGGCGTAACCGATGGAGGGGATGATATTGCGCGGGTCGTTCAGTCCGCAGAAAATACGGGTAATATCCACGCCCTGCGCGTGTTTCACTTTATACATCAGCTTGCGAACATCGGCGGGAACGGGATACATGCGCAATCCGTTCAATCCGCGATCGAGCATGTGGGTTTGAATACCGGCCTTATTAAAAGTTTCGGTAAACCCGCGAACCGCCGTGTTCGGATTCTCGCCGTACAACAGATTTACCTGCTCGAAAGCGCCGCCGTTGGTTTCCACACGCGCAAAACATCCCATATCGACAATCACCGGGGCGATTTGCTTTAATTGATCGACACGCGGCTGGTATTTACCCGCCGATTGCCACATATCGCGATATAACAAGCTGAATTTGATTTCTTTTGCCATGATTTTTGAATAATTATTCGATTCCGAAATGTATCATTTATTTGTTCGATAACAACTGACTTTTACTTGTTTTACAAATAAAAGTCGCTATTGTTTTTGTTCTATGATAAAATACTTATGATGAGAAAATTAAGGATTTTTTCTAAATTTGTTATCCCACCGTTGAGCGGCATTTAGCTGCGCTGAGCTCGCAAGCTCGGTTGCAATGCCGCTCGGAATATCGCCGGATTTGCAATCCGGTAAAATCGCACTGTGTTTTGAGCGGAAATTGTATTTCCGCTCAACGAGATATATCTAAAGATTGAACCGCAACGGCAGAATTAATCGCACGTATACCGGTTTACCTCTTTGCTTGCCCGGGTTCCATTTCGGCATTTGGCTGATCACCCGCAACGCTTCATTTTCAAAACTTTTGTCGAATCCTCTTTCGATCTTTATATCCGAAATGCTGCCGTTCTTGCCGACAACGAACGAAACGATGATCGTCCCTTGGATGCGCTTCGCCTGAGCTTCCGCCGGATATTGGATATTCCGCGCCAGATAATTACGCATGGCCGTTTCTCCTCCGGGGAATTCGGGCATTTGTTCCGCCACGAAAAACGGATTGGCCGATCCTTCGCCTTGAGCGATTCCGCCTTCAACACCCGTTCCGGTTCCCGCGTCGGTACTGTCCTCGGCCGATGCGATTTCGGCATTTTCGAGTTGTTCGCGAGTCTTGATTTCATCCTCCGGCTTCACGTCTTCATCCGGTTTTACCACCGGAGGCGTAAATTTGATGACCTCTTTCAGCGCCGGGGGCGGAGGCGTAAAACTCGGAATCGCTTGCGGTTCCGTTTCCACCGCGATGTTCGCCAACTGCGTCACTTCATAGATACGAATCTTTTCCGCCGGCGCCGATCCGCGTATCAAGGCTCGCGCACCGAGCGCCAACGCACACGCACCGAACACCGCAACGACGGCAATGAGATGATACCGCCCCGAATTTTTGCGTAGCATATAAGCGCCATACGCTTTATTCCTGCCCGAAAAAACGATGTCGCACCACTTCCGCGACCATATGTCTATTTTACGAAACAATGCTTAATGAAGACTTCATTTAATTGAATCGGCTGTTTTCCGGCGAATAACACATTACCTCCGTTTTATCGAAATAATGTGTTCCCGAAATATCAACCGACTCACAAATATCATGAAAAGAACGTTTCGTTGCGCTCGTCATTGTTCAAACGACGAAATTAAATTTTTAAGAATTCCGATTTGCCGCTGTCAGGGTCTATCGACCGCTGACAGGGCTACGGCGCTCCCTGCCGGCGGTCGATAGACCCCCCGGCAGCGGAGAACCGGGATAAATCACTTTTGCGGAATCCTCATTTTATAAAAAGAACGCCATACGAAAATCAACCCGAGAATCAAAAACGGAATAGCGATGTACGCCGAAAAATCCGTTGCCGGGTCGGCTTTCATTTCGATGCCTATTTCGGTAGCCAAAAGCCCGAACAGCGTCGAAAACTTGATGATCGGGTTCAGTGATACCGACGAAGTGTCCTTGAACGGATCGCCTACCGTGTCACCCACGACGGCTGCTTCGTGAAGCGGCGTGTTTTTTTCGCGGAGGTCCACTTCCACCACTTTTTTCGCATTATCCCAACTGCCGCCCGCATTGGCCATGTAGATGGCTTGGAACAGCCCGAATACGGCGATGGAAACCAAATAGGAAACAAAGAAATTCGGGTCCATGAACGCAAACGCCAACGTAAGCGAAATCAGTGCGATGAAGATATTCCACATGCCCTTTTGCGCATACTGCGTGCAAATCTTCACCACCGCTTTCGAATCATTAATGTCTGCCTCTTTTTTATCCGGGTTGAACGTCCGCTTGATGAATTCCACGGCGCGATAAGCTCCGGTGGTAACCGATTGCATGGATGCTCCGCTGAACCAGAAAATGACGGCGCCGCCGCAGATCAAGCCGAGTATCACCGGCGCATCAGTAAGCGAAAGATGCAGCAAACCTACTTTTTCGAGCAACAGGATGATGGAGAATATCATCGTGGTGGCGCCCACAACGGCCGTTCCGATGAGCACCGGTTTGGCGGTCGCCTTGAACGTGTTGCCCGCCGAGTCGTTGGCTTCCAAATAATGTTTTCCGCTTTCGAAATCGGGTTTGAACCCGTATTGTTTCTCGATCGATTCGCCCACCCCGGGGATCTGTTCTATTTGCGACAGTTCGAAAACCGATTGCGCGTTGTCGGTCACTGGGCCGTAGCTGTCCACGGCAATGGTTACCGGCCCCATGCAAAGGAACCCGAAAGCGACCAGCCCGAAAGCGAAAATGGATGCGTGCGGGCCGAGTACGGCGTCGAGTCCCATGCCCGACGTGAAATAAGCGACGGTCATCAAAGTAACGATCAACAAACCCGTCCAAAATGCGCTGAAATTCCCGGCCACGATCCCCGAAAGGATGTTCAGCGACGGACCGCCTTCGCGCGATGCGGTGACGATTTCGCGGACGTGTTTGGATTTGGAGCTGGTGAATATCTTGGTAAATTCGGGTATCAACACGGCTGCCAACGTGCCACAACTGATGATGATGGCGAGTTTCCACCAAACGGTGGGATTGGCCATGTCGTGCAACAACAAGTGACTCATGAAAAAGGTCGCCGAGATGCAGAGTATGGCTGCAATCCAAATCAAATGTGTGAGCGGCAACTCGAAATCGAATTCTTTCTTCTTGCCGTATAATCTTTTGGAAATCCCCAAATTGACGAAAAACGCGCATCCCGAAAGGAAATCCATCAGAAAACGCATCCCGAAAATCCAAACGATGAGTTTGGCTTGAATGGTGGGATCGTCCACGGCTAACGTGATAAACGTGATCAAAGCCACACCGGTGACTCCGTAGGTTTCGAAACCGTCGGCGGTCGGGCCTACGCTGTCGCCCGCATTATCGCCCGTGCAATCGGCAATCACGCCGGGGTTGCGCGGATCGTCTTCCTTCACCTTGAACACCACTTTCATCAAGTCGGACCCGATGTCGGCAATCTTCGTAAAGATACCGCCCGCAATACGCAATGCACTCGCGCCGAGCGATTCGCCGATGGCAAACCCGAGGAAACAAATGCCTACGATGTCGCGCGGAACAAACAGCAGGATGAATACCATCATCACCAATTCGAGCGAAATGAGGAACAACCCGACGCTCATTCCCGCGCGCAGCGGAATATTCACCACATCTAACGGTCGTCCGCGCAACGATGCGAAAGCCGTCCGCGCATTGGCAAATGTATTTACCCTGATGCCGTACCACGCCACGGAATACGAACCCAACATGCCGATGACGGAAAAGAGCAGCACTTGCGCCACCACGGAAACCGGTTTCCCGAGCAAGCCGAAGAAGTAGATTCCGAGGACGACGGCGATGATCGCGAAAAGCATCAGCAAGAATTTGCCTTGTTGTAACAGATAAGTGCGACAGGTGGCATAAATGGTGCCGGCCACTTTCAGCATCGATTCGTGCGCCGGCATTTTTCGTATTTGCCGGAACAGAACCAAACTGAAAGTCAACGTACCCGCGATGATGAGCGCGCCGAAAAACAGAAAATTCCACGCGGAAATACTCCCGCCGAAAATGTGGAAAGTACCTTCGTGCAGGTCGGGGATGGCCAAATCGGCCTCACTCGCCCGCACGCCGAAACAGGAGCCTGCCAGGAGGCTCATTAACAGAATCAATCGTTTGGATTTTAGCATGATGTGATGATTTAACAAAGAAACTATGATGGATAATATATTTACCTGTTATTACAAACCGCCGATCGGTAAGGAATTCGGTTAATACCTTGACGGGGAATTTACGTTTGCATTCTCGACTTTACCGGTGCGGTTCCTCTATCGAATAAAACGTTCATTAAACTGCGCCTCCGGCGCGCCAGTTGCATCTCGTTATTTCAATACCCCGAGGCGTGGGGGTGGGGGGGGGTTAGTGTTTAAGATATGGGAAAAGAGAAAGCCAACAGGGCACACAGCCACACAAAATTA
>JAVBNP010000096.1:0-3476 GCA_031551455.1 Bacteroidales bacterium
GATTCATGCGGCTTTATCATTTCTTTCCCGAGGCGTTGCCGTCGGGCTGAATTTAGCCGAGCCTCCGGCCCGAATACAAAAATAACGGCAGCCTGAAAGGCTGTTTTATTTCAGCCCGACGGCAACGCCTCGGGAAACCGAACAAACACAATATAGTTAGCGCGCCGGAGGCGCAGCTTAATAAGATCCTGATAGAACCTTTGAAAATGGGAATTTTATTTTGAACGCATCCTTGAGTGATCGGAAACATCAGCGTGCGGCAAGCAACTCGAAAAACACCTCAGCTCAAACTCGAATCCGCAATTGCTTTTGCGTTAATCTACAAATCGAACCCGCAATACGACAGGTTGAAACTTTTGTTGCAAATCGGAAAGTCGGAAATTTCGTTGTTACGTACCGCCAACGCCAATGCCGTCCAATTGTGAAACGACGGATCGGTAATTTTATATCGGATAATATTGCCTGCATCATCGGTGACGGCGCAATGGCAGATTTCGCCGCGCCATCCCTCCACCATTGCCAAAGCAAACGAATCGGGCGTCGGGGGTTTCAAGTCGTGTTCAATCACCTCGGGACGAGACATCATGTGAAGCAAATCGCGGATGTAACCGATAGATTGCAATACTTCCTCGTGACGTATTTTTGCCCGCGCCAACACATCGCCCGATGCATACACCAACGGTTGGTGTTTTAATATTCGGTAAAACTCGTCGGGATGCGAACTGCGAATATCCCGTTTGACGTTGCAGGTTCGCGCCACCGGACCAACCGCACCGATGCGTAATGCTTGATCGGCGGTTACGATTCCCGTTTTTTCGAAACGCGATAATATCCCGGGCATGTTGAACAAGAATTTGCTCATTTGCGTAAAATCGCGCTCATAATCGACCAAAATACGCGTCAATTGCATGGCCAATGTTTCCGTGAACGGATAAAACAAATGTCCCGGTCTGATTAACGTCCGTGCCAACCGATTACCGCACCATGCCTGAAAGAAATTGATGATCGGGGTACGTAACCGACCGTACACCGCATTTCCCAGTTGATATGCCACATCGCCGCATAAGGCGCTCAAATCGGCGGTATGCATGGCAATCCGCTCAATTTCGAGCGCAAGCGTTTGCGTCCACAACAAAGGACTGAGTGTTTGGTAATTGCACAACGCCTCCCAAGTTAACGCAAAAGCGCTCGCATGCGCCACCGTGCTGTCGCCGGCGATACTTTCGGCAAGTTGAATGCGTTGGTTGAGGTGTTTTTTATCGACAAACAATTGTTCCGTTCCCCGATGCTGGTATCCCTGTTGAATTTCCAGATGCAGTATTTTTTCGCCGTTGCAGGCGAAGCGGAAATATCCCGGTTCGATGATTCCGGCATGGATCGGCCCCACACCCACTTCGTGCAAATCCTCTCCTTTAATGTTAAAGAAAGGATATTGGTGCATCAATTCGTTCGGATTCGCTCTGTTATGCGCGTAACGAACAGGTTTCAACCAAGGATGGTCGGAATATTTCAGTCCGAAACTCTCGCTTATTTCGCGTTCGAACAGATGAAAACTTTCATGTACGGCCGTAAACGACGGCAACGGATCAGTATTGCATTCCGTCACGCAGGACGAAATCATGACGTCTTCCCGAGCATCGTCGGCAATGCAGCATATCAGCCGTAATTGTCCCCCTTCCGGATATGCGAAATAATTCACGCAATGACAATTATCCGTTCGGGGTAATCCGGCATTTTGTTTCAGAAAATCGGCATAGGGCAATACGGGAATCGATTTGATATCGATTCTTTTATTATTGACTGTTCTGACGAATTGATCCATATCGACGAAAAAATCGGACCCCGATCGACTCCAAAAATCGAGATTACAACGTTATCGGTCTCCCGCTGTAAAAATCCAATACTTTTGTTTTGAATATATATTCGAATTTGGCTTGCAACATTTCCGACTGTGCAGCCGTAAGTCGAGTTTTATTGGTACTGTAATCCACGAAATTCACCATCCCCACTTCGTAACGCTGTTCGGCGTACCGAAAGGCTTCTTCCATGGATGCAACCGCTTTGGCGGAGGACAAATATTTCTTCAACGCGGCAACGGCATCGGCATGCGCCTGTTGTATTTCCTTGTACAATGTATTTTTAGTCAATTGCAGTTGATACTGATAATTCCGCACATCCAATTTCGCATTCTTGATTCTCGTATTCACCTGCCAACCGTTAAAAATGGGAATTCGTAAATTTGCGCCGAAATTGATACTGTAGTTTTGGCTCAATTGATCCCACAATTGTAAATCCCAATTGTTGGAATAGGCTGTATTAGCACCGGCCGACAACGACAAAACGGGACTCCTGCCGCCTCTCGCCAAAGCCAACGATTTACCGGCCCATGCCAGATCGTATTCCGCCGCTTTCACTTGAGGCAATATATCCTCCGCCGTTGCAAATATATCGTCGACCGAAGTTGCCGCTTCGGAAACTCCGATGTTCGAAAAATCGGGAACCGTTACGTGAAAATCTTTCATCGTTTCCAAATCAAGCAATTGAGCCAAATTCAGTTTTGCCAAATCCAACGTATTGCGCGCCGTAACCACTTGCAACTCCTCGCGTGCCGCCTGCGATTGAATTTCGAATAAATCGCCTTCGGGAACACTGCCCGCGTCTACCAACGCTTTGGTCCGGTCGACCTGCAAATTAGTTGTTGCCAACTGGTCTTCGGCGACGGCCAATTGTTCCTCGGCATGTATGATCTGCAAATAGTATAACGTGATGTTAATGGAAAGATCATTTTTCAATTTTTCGACATTTTGTATCCCGGACATCAACGCAAAACGATTCCGGTCGAGCGTATTTTTTTGTTGCAATACGTTAAATATCGTAACAGCCGAACTGATGCTGCCCGACAACGATTGGACGGCTGATCCTTCCACAAATCCTGCGGTATTGCTGTCCCAAACACGTCCTTTTGCCGAGCTGTAGCCGCTTGATGCGTTTATCGTGGGAAAAAGATTGACTTTCGACTGCAATAGATTATTTTCCGCATTCGTAACTTTCAATTCTTCCTGTTTGAGCGAAATGTTATTATCGTAAGCGTATCGGATGCATTGTTCCAATGTCCATGCTTCTTGTGCCGATAACCGGGAATTTATACCGACAACACACAACAAAAAAATAATCGTAAACCTTATCCGACCAACCATTACAGGTAATTTAAACAAGCCATAACCGCCAAGCGAACGGTTAAACGTTACAAAAAAGATGGTGCCAAAATTAGCAATTATTCCGAACTTTGATTTCATGTCTGTATTTTTATTATTCGTAAAAACCTTGTTTCAAGCGATATTGCCGTATTCGGACAAAAATTGCTTGGTTGATGCGCATTGACGAACGGTCGATGCAACATTCAACCTATTCGATCGGGAACAAGGGATATGCCGGAAATACAACGCGTTGTATTTCAACCAATCGAACAACCGACA
>JAVBNP010000231.1:0-13734 GCA_031551455.1 Bacteroidales bacterium
TCGATCAACAATTGGAGTTTTCCGTCGAAATTCGGCCAAGGTTTGTTTCTGTTTTGTTCGAAACAAAGCACCAAAGGTTGGATGTAAAGCGCGTCCAACGTACGTTCTTTTTCGATTTCGCTTTTGCCGTGCGCGACATACAACTGGCCTTCAACCGCAAAAATGTCGGCTTCAATGGAGCCGAATCGGGCATTATATGCCGTCCAAAACGGAACCCTGTTCACATAATCATTGTGCGAATGAGCATTCAATGTGGTGTATTGAGCGCTTACTTCAACACACAAAACTGTCAGAATCGCAAAAAATATCTTTTTCATGCTTTGATAAATTTTAACGGGTCTCGGGCAAAGCCTTATCCCTGTTGTTTATAAACGATTTTTTTGATTAAATTCTTTATATCGGGCCAAGAGGTATCCGGTATTTTCGCGCCGATCACTTCAATGACTTTTCCCGCAAGGATGGAACCGATTTCTCCGCACAACGGTAAACTTAATTCGTTGAGTAATCCGTACAGAAATCCCGCCGCATACAAGTCGCCGGCTCCGGTGGTGTCGATACAGTTTACCGTTTCGGCGGGAATGCGAAATACCTGATTGCCGTTTTGTATCAATGATCCCGATTTTCCGGTTTTTACGACGGCAATCCAACAATCTTGAGCAATTTCGTTCAACGCATCTTCGGGATTTTTACCGTTCGTGTAAGCTCGTGCTTCGTCGGCATTTGCAAATACGATATCGGCATATTCCTTTACCAGAAAATGCAAAAAATCGAAGTTGTCTTCCACCACGTTGAAACTTGCCAAATCGAGAACGACATCCAGTTCGCATTCCTTAGCTAATTCCACGGCTCGTCTGATTAACTCGTGATGTTGCACCAAATAGCCTTCCACATAAAAATGCGTGTATCCTCGAAACATGGAAACATTAAGATCTTCGGGTTCCATTTCTACGGCGGCTCCCAAATAAGTAGCAAACGTTCGTTCGCTGTCGGGGCTGACCAACGCCAATGCCAAACCAGTTTCATTACTGCTGTGTTGCAAAATCGGTTGTGTGCCGTAATGCGCCAAATCCTTTTGGAATACTTCGCCCAATCGATCCTTACCCACTTTGCCGATAAATGCGGTTTCTACGCCCATGGCTGCCAATCCGCAAGCCGTGTTAGCCGCTGATCCGCCTGATGCTTCCTTGCTTTTCAAATGCGAAGTCTTTTCCAACGCTTTGTTCGAAAAATTCTTATCGACAAGTTGCATACTGCCTTTTTGCAGGCCGAGTTCTTTCAATAAATTGTCGTTAGGCAGTTCGGTCATCATATCGACCAAAGCGTTGCCCATTACCAATACTTTCATTTATGTTTTTTACAGGTTATTTTATCGAATATGTCGTGATGCTTCTTAATCCCGGACGGGAATAATAATTTTCCAAACTTCCTTTTACGACAATTTTCCGGTGCAAAAGTTCCGGATGATCCGTCAAATTGAGGTTGGTACGAATGCTTCCCGTCGGCAACTCCACGGGAATGCATTTGGTATAATCGGTTTCGGTCGCCGCATCCGCCAAAATGAGATTGGTGGCTTGCCACGTACCGCTAATGAAATCCCATCCCGATGAAGGTTTCGATCCGACAATGTACCCAACGACCCAAACTCCTGTTTCGCCTTGTTTGGATATTGCTCCGGCTATGAAATAAGGATTGGTTTCGCTGTTTTCCGCGGATTCTTCGTCCGGTTCGACGATGATTTCGACGGCACGTTCGTTGACCGTTTCATCAACCAAAATATCAATCGATAACGATCCGGACGGGGACATTTTCGGACGTAAGGTAACCGTCACCAAATCCTTGGCGGAAAGAGCAAGGGTGCCTCCGTTTAACGTTTGTCCGTCGGCCGAAATTTTTAACGAAACGTTTCCCGCCGGGAAATATCCCGTTCGAGATTCGTCGGCCGAATAGGTCAAATAACCCGACGTGCAACGTGCTTCTGCTTGATATGTTTGATAATTATCGGCAAATTCGTCGGACCAAATAATTTTGATGCCGGCATTGGATTGCGAGCAAACAAGTGAAGTCTCGGTTGTTTCGCCGGCAACAATTGTGGCTGCTGTACTTCCCGAATAACAGGGCGTTTCGAATTTCGGATCGGTAAATGCAACGGAATATGCTTCGACCGTGTAATTATCGGCCGTTAACGCTATTTGCGACGGAAGATCGCCGATACGCTCCTTCAATACTTCCGTACCGTTGCCGGTAGTGATCCGTAACGTAAAATCTTCCACGGTAACGCCCGACTTCAAACTCATGTTCGAACCGATGTTCAAAGCAAGGTATCCGATTCCTTTTTCTTCGGGCATTTCTTTCTCGGAGCACGCCCACATTACAAAAAGGAATGACATCATCATCAAAATTTGTTTCTTCATACAGCGTGATGTTAAAGGTTAATAAATCGGTTTAGTTTGCATCGGATTCGATCGGAAAACAAACAGATCAAAACTTCACTTCGGGAACTTTTTGCGCTCCTTCGTCGGCCTTGAAATAGGGTTTGGGATCGAAGTCGAAAATTCCCGCAACCAAGTTTTTCGGAAATTTTCGAATGTACGTGTTGTATTGTTGCACCGTTTCGTTGTATTTACGACGCTCGGTGGCAATGCGATTTTCGGTACCTTCCAGTTGTGCTTGCAATTGCAGGAAATTTTGATTTGCTTTCAGATCGGGATATTTTTCCACTACGACCATCAATCGCGACAACGCTCCCGATAAACTTTCCTGTGCAGCTTGAAATTGCTGGAAATTGGCTTCATTGAGATTGCCGGGGTCGATATTCACCGAAGTCGCCTTGGCGCGTGCCTCAATCACCGCCGTGAGCGTTTCTTTCTCGAAATCCGCATATCCTTTGACGGTGTTAACCAAGTTCGGAATCAAATCGGCGCGTCGCTGATACACGTTTTCCACTTGCGACCATTGTGCATCAACAGCTTCCCGAAGGCTTACCATTTGGTTGTAACCGCAACCGGACAACAACGGAACAAGGCATAATAAGTATATGATTTTCTTAATTTTCATACAGATAGATTTAATATTTAACAAATTCGAGCAATCTCGTGATTGTTGCCGTGAACAAAACACATCTCCGATTTCGAACGATGCATAAAATTCGTTTGTCACATTCATACGTAAAACACCCTTGTCGGAATGATGTTACGGCTTCATGAAACAAAAAAGCGTATTCGCAAAAATACAAATATTTTCGATCATTCGTTAACGAATTCGAGCGATTCGAAATGCCCGTAGTGCAATCCCGAGCACCAACGGAATCAACGCAATGTTCATTTTTTGCGGCAGAAATGCCCATGTTACCAACAGCAACATTGCAATGATGGCTGTTACCAGAAAGTATTTACGGGTAAAGTTGCCGCGTTTCTTCGGTAACAGGAAAAATGCCATGATCAAATGCGTCGGCAACGCCCAAATAATATTTAAGTTATTGTGTGTATTGGTATGATCGGTGAAAAACCACAACAGAAAAACGGTTAACCCCACGATGCCGACTGCAAAAAAGAGGATGAAATCGAAAATTCGAGCGCCTTTATTTATGTAACAAAAAAGCACCGATAATGCCAATATCAGACAACACATCACCATCGGAGTGAAAAAACCGGGCGGTTGTATGGCCGGTTTGTCGGGTACGAATGTGTCGCGCGTTTGTTTGACGACGGGTCGACCTTTATACAGCGCATGTGCAAAAGCATCGAACATATAATCGGGCAGAAACATCTGTTCGTAGGTATCGGTTTTTTGGTCGGTGGGTAAACCGAGCGCAATGTCGATGCCGAATCGTCCCCAAGGATGGCTGCGCGTGTGTCGATATACCAATTCGCGATAAGTGGGATGTTCTTTTGCTGACGGCAATACAAGTCCGTCATAAGTTTTCATCATCAAATCGCGGATGCGTGTCGCGCAATTATCCAAAAAGAAATGATACGGATAATTACGATTTTCCGGTTTCAGATTGTTATCCAAAAACAGGATAATAAATGCTTTTTGCACCGAATCCAAGTCAAAAACCTGTTCCCGTATGCCTCTGTTTTCGTAAGCATACGCAGCCAAAAACCGTTCGTAGGGTTCCGCTCCCAAACGATAATTCATTCGCCCGCGGGCAAAATTGAGGTAAAAGTTGGGCTGATCATAATCGAAAAGCCCGTAATTAAACACAATATCGATACCTGCCGCGGAATCTTTAATGCGAATGGCGCTATGCCCAAAAACAGAATACAGTTCTTCGCCCGGAGCCGCCGTCAATAGACTTATTTCGGTACCGGCCGGATGAATCAGTTGCGCAAAGATATTGTTGCTTTGAAAAAGGCAACCGACAAACCAACACGCAAGAATGATCTTTTTCATCAAAAATCAACGAATAATTCCGT
Organism: Bacteroidales bacterium; assembly: GCA_031551455.1. GTDB lineage: Bacteria > Bacteroidota > Bacteroidia > Bacteroidales > UBA4181 > JAIRLS01. Next base: position 4,416 of record JAVBNP010000231.1, read on the forward strand.
AAACCCTCGACGGAGTTTACGGATAATTCGGGATTAACCCGTATTTTGTTTTCGAAATGTTTATTGATTGGTAAACGCTTCGTATTCGGCAGCCGACATTAATGCATTAGCGTCGTTCGGATCGGACATTTCGATGCGGATCATCCATCCGTCTCCGTAGGGTGATTTGTTCACTTTTTCGGGTGTGGCTTCCAATGCTTTATTAACATCAAGCACCGTACCGGCAACAGGCATAAACAAGTCCGAAACCGTTTTTACGGCTTCTACCGTTCCGAATTTTTCACCTGCGGTCAACGATTCGCCTTCGGTGTCAATATCAACAAATACGATATCGCCCAATTCCTTTTGTGCAAAATCGGTAATGCCGATTACGGCTTCTTTACCTTCAATGAGTATCCATTCGTGTTCGCGGGTGTACTTTAAATTGTCGGGAAAATTCATGATAAAAATGATTTTTGTTTTTTAATTATGAGACGGTAAAAATACAAAACAGTTTAGATAAGTCCGGCTGATTTTTGTCAACTTCGATCAATTAGGACATTTTATTTACGAAACATCCTTTGATATACCGTAATGATTTGTGCATGTAAACTCTCTCTTGATGGTTGTATCGACCGAATCGAAACAACCCGGGACAAACGGTTATTGCAATTGTCGTATTCTCACATCGATTTCTTTTTCGTCTTTCAATAAAGTTTTTACCTGCTGTACGTCGGTATTGCCGTAATGATACGGATACAGAATGCGGGGTTTGAAACTTTTTGCCGCTTCGACCGCTTGTTCGGGTGTCATGGTGTACGGTTGATTTACCGGAAGGAAAGCAATGTCGATATTTTTCAATTGTGCCATCTCGGGAATATTTTCGGTGTCACCCGCCACATAAACGCATTTGTTCCCGAAAGACAGCACATAACCGTTGCCGCGACCCTTGGGATGAAATTGAGTTCGATCGGGAGTGGTGTTGTATGCCGGTACCGCTTTAATTTTAATGCCGTTAATGGTTTGTTTGTCACCGTTTTTCATTACGATGCCTTTCTTGATTTTATCGTGTACAAAAGCAGTCACGATGAGTTTTGTCCCCTGTTTTTCAACGGCGGAAACGGCACCGGGATCAAGATGATCGCCGTGCTCATGCGTTATTAGAATTAAATCGGCTTTCGGCAATTCGGCGTAATCGGCATATTGGCCCATGGGATCAACATGAACGATATAGCCGTTAAAATCGAACATCAATGTGCCGTGCTTGATGAAATACAACGTTAATTTGCCTTTGTCGGTATCAAAAACATCACTTTCGAAATTTTGTCCCCGAGCAAACGTACTCAAAGATAAAAACAACATTATCGCGGGAAAGCGGAATCCGGGAAATGCAAAAACACTTGTTAACATGGTTCTTGACTTTTAAAATTTCGTATAATCATGATACAAATGCAACGATGATTTGTTTGCGTCGCAATAAAATCCCGGTCGTTATTTCCCGATCGTTTTCCGATATAACTCCATCATTTGCGTCGCCGTTAACCGATCGTCAAAACGGGTGACGTAGCTTTTACCTTCGGCGATCATTTTTGCCTGCAATCTGAGATCAGACATAATTTTTCGGACGACATCGGCTAATTGTTCATCGTTATTCGGGTCAATATATGCGGAATGCGGGCCGCCTGCTTCTTCTAAACAGGACCCTGTTGCCGCAACTACCGGAACTCCCGAATGTAACGCTTCGATAATCGGTATACCGAATCCTTCGAAAAAAGAAGGATATGCAAATATCGCGGCCGATTGATATAATGCCGGCAAATCGGCCAAGGGCACTCCCGGCAAAATATGTAACCGCCCTTCCAAACCATGTGCGAGAGCGTAACTTTTAACTTCATTCGCATATGAGCTTTCCCTGCCCACGGCAACCAAATGAACAGATTCGTCCAAATGTTTTAGTGCTTTGACAATCAGCATCAAGTTTTTTCGGTTCTCAATGGTACCTACGTTTAAGATGAATGTTTCGGGCAGATTATATTTATCGCAAACACGTTTTTTTTCGTCAAATGATAACATCTTACAGAAAGAATCGTCGCATCCTTGATAAATGACGCTGATTTTATCCGGCTCGATGCCGAAGAACGTTACAATGTCTCGTTTGGTGCATTCGCTCACGGCAACAATATGATCGGCTTCGCGACAAGCATATCGAAATTTACGGGTATAAATGGCGCGATCGGGCGCATTGTAGAATTGAGGATAACGTAGAAAAATCAAATCGTGGATGGTTACCACCGAATGTATGCCTTTTTTCCTCAAACCGATGGGTAATTCGTTGCTCAGGCCGTGATACAATTGTACGCCGTCGCGAAGTAAATCGGCGGATATTCCTTTGGTACGCCATAATGAAGTGAATCGAGCATACAAACCTTTCGGAAAAACAAACGAAACATTTTCGCGTTTGCGGATTTCGGCCAAATCGGGATTTTCAATTTCTTTGGGGGCATACAGTCGATACCGGTTTTCGTAATAATATTTCGATAAATTGTTGATCACGTATCGGCTGTAATTTCCCAATCCGGTACGATTGGCGAAAGCCCTTTTAGCGTCGAATCCTATTGTCATCCAAGTTTTGTTTTTACAAATTTACGTGTTTTTTACATACATAGAGCAGCAATAAGAGAAAAAAGAATTCGTTACATTTGACGAATATATTTAAAAAATCTTGATGCATCATCCCGAATTGGAAATATGCGCGTACTCGGTTGAAGCGGCGTTAACGGCACAAAAAACGGGAGCCGACCGTGTGGAGTTATGTTCGGCTTTTGCCGAAGGCGGATTGACGCCGAGTGCCGGTGCGATTCGTTTGGCGCGAAAATATTTGAAAATAGAGCTTTATGTGATGATTCGTCCGCGTGGCAGTGATTTTTGTTACAACGAAATCGAAATCGAACAAATGTTCCGCGACATCGATTTTGCGAAATCGTGCGGTGCGAATGGTGTGGCGTTGGGAGTGTTGCAACCGAACGGACACGTGAATATCACTCGGACACGCGAATTGGTTCAATTTGCCGCGCCGTTGAAAACGACTTTTCATCGTGCTTTCGATATGACCGTTGATCCGTTTCGAGCGTTGGATGATGCGGTAATCTGCGGTTGTCGGCGCATTCTGACCTCAGGAGGAAAAAAGACCGCTGCGGAAGGAATCGAAACCATCCGTGAGTTGGTTTGCCGTGCCGACGGTCGTATCGACATCATGGCGGGGAGCGGAGTAAATCCCGCCAATGCACGGATATTTATCGATGCGGGCGTTCAAGCGTTGCATCTTTCCGCGAAAGCGAGAAAACAAGGCAAGATGATTTACAGAAACCCTGATGTTTCGTTCATGCAAACAGGTGCAGTGTCGGAATACGATTTGTTGACCGTCGATGAAGAACAAATCAGAAAAATGGTACATCTGATCCGGAGGCATTGATCAACCACAGAGGTATCAAGGACACAACGCTTTTTTCCGTATTCTTGGTATTTCGATGGTAAATATCACGAACAATTTTTTAATTTTACATTTTTAACAAAAATCGGAAGTTATGAGTAAGGATTTGAAAGAATTACAACCGCAAATCGTGTGGAAACATTTCGCGGGATTGTGTGCCGTTCCGCGGCCTTCGAAAAAAGAAGAAAAAGCGGTCGAGTTTGTAAAAAAGTTTGCCGTTGCACACGGATTGGATCATACGGTTGATGCTGTCGGTAACGTGATCATCCGCAAACCGGCAACGCCCGGTATGGAGAAACGTCCCGGAGTAGTGCTGCAGGCGCATCTCGACATGGTACCGCAGAAAAATACCGACGTAAAGCACGATTTTGAGAAGGATCCGATCGAGGCGTATATCGATGGCAATTACGTGCGTGCAAAAGGAACCACGTTGGGCGCCGACAACGGTATCGGTGTAGCGGCCGCATTAGCGGCATTGGAATCAAAAGATATGGTGCATGGCCCGTTGGAAGCATTGTTTACCGTGGATGAGGAAACAGGCATGACGGGAGCCAACAATTTGCAGGCCGGACTGCTGAAAGGCAGTATTTTTATCAATTTGGATTCGGAAGAGGAAGGCGAATTGTATATCGGTTGTGCCGGAGGCATAAATGCGACGGCATCATTCCCGTATAATTCGGAGCCGACGGAAAGCAATGCGGCGGCCTTTAAAATCAGCCTGACGGGATTGAAAGGCGGACATTCGGGTTTGGACATTAACCTCGGACGCGGCAATGCCAACAAGTTGCTCAATCGCTTTTTGTGGAATGCTTCCCGTTGTTATGGATTACGAATCGCATCGATCGAAGGAGGCAATATGCGCAACGCCATCCCGCGCGAAGCGTTTGCCGTGGTCACTGTTCTGGGCGACAACACGGATGCGTTGAAAAAAGATGGTGCCGAATTTGCGGCCGTCATTGCCGCCGAGTTGGACGGTGCGGAATCGGGTATTTCTTTTACCGCGGGACCGATGGAACGTCCCGCTTCGGTGATGGACAAAAAGTCGCAAGATAATATTCTTAATATCATATACGCCATCCCCAACGGCGCTATTCGTATTATCGCAGACAAACCCGATGTGGTGGAAACATCAACCAATTTGGCAATTGTAAAATCGGACGGCAAGCAGGTAAATATTGCTTGTTTGTTGCGCAGTTCGGTTGATTCGGCGAAAGAAGATTTGTCAAATGCGGTGATTGCAACCTGTGCATTGGGTGGAGCAGCGGCTAAACTGGACGGCTCATATCCCGGATGGAAACCGAATTTCGATTCGGGTATTCTGAAAACCATGAAGGAAGTATATCAAAAGTTGTACGGCAAAGAAGCTGTGGTGAAGGTGATTCACGCGGGTTTGGAATGCGGTATTTTCGGGAAGAATTATCCCGATATGGATTATATCTCGTTCGGGCCGACCATCGAACATCCGCATTCGCCGGGCGAAAGGGTAAATATTCCTTCGGTGGCCAAGTTTTGGGATTATCTAACGGAGACGCTGAAAAGTGTTTAATAGACCAGATTTACCAAATATGACCGCACGTAAAGGGACTTTGAAATCATGACTCAATAATTATAAATTCAGCCGAACGTTTTGAATCGGACACGACAACAGATGTTCACGTGCGCGGTAGCTCCGTAGGAGCGAAACCTTTGTAACCGCGGGTGATTAACCCGCGGCAAATATCGCACCATACCATCCGGAGCCGCGTAGCGGCGACACCTTATTATTCAAATCCGACGACAGATATGGCCAACACATATTCCCAATTGTACGTACAATCCGTATTTGCGGTGAAAAACCGCGAATCGCTGATTGACGAATCTTTCAGAGATCGTGTGGAAAAATATATCTGCGGAATCGTCTCCGGCAATAAATGCAAATCGTTGGCCATATATTGCAATCCCGATCACACGCATCTTTTGGTCGGGCTGCATCCGGCTGTATCTGTTCCCGATTTGATGCGCGATGTTAAAGCGGTTTCTTCCAAATTTATTCATGAATCGTTGGAAATGCCAAAATTCGGGTGGCAGGACGGTTTCGGGACATTCAGTTATTCGCGTTCGCAAATCGATCAAGTTGTCAAATACATCTTGAATCAGCCCGAGCGTCATAGGAAACGGTCTTTCAAAGACGAATATCTCGAAATGCTGAGTAAGGCGGAAATAGAATATGATGAACGGTATTTGTTTCGGTTTCCTGGTGATGCCGCTTAGTGACGAGAGACAAGGTGTCGCCGCTACGCGGCTCCGGATGTCATAGTACACAATTGCTGTGGGTTAATCACCCACGGTTACAAAGGTTTGGCCGCTACGCGGCCGAGCAATGCATTATGAAATTGAAATGTTCCCAATAAACGAATATCCGACTTTCGACAAATAACGTTTGCAACGTTAAACCGATTTACTCAGCAAATCCTTCCACCTCAAGTATGCGTTTTCATATGCATCCTTTTGAGCAATATCGGGAGAAATCGTTTCGATTTGTTTGAGAGAACTCAAAGCTTCTTCGGGTGTTTTGTAGATACCCGTGCCAACGCCCGCTCCTTTGGCTGCTCCCGCAGCTCCGTCGGTGTCGTACAGCTCGATGGTTGCTCCGGTAATACTTGCCAAGGTTTTACGGAATATCGGACTCAAGAACATGTTCGCATTTCCCGCACGGACGGTTGTCGGGTTAATACCGATGTTTTGCATGATCTCGATGCCGTATTTAAACGCAAATACAATTCCTTCTTGTGAAGCGCGCAAAAAATGATTTTTGTTGTGGATATTGAAATTGATGCCGTCGAATACGCATCCCGCTTCCTTGTTCCCCAACATACGTTCGGCGCCGTTGCCGAAAGGCAGTACGGAAAGACCTTCCGAACCGACCGGAATTTCGGCCGCCAAATTGTTCATGTCGGAATAACCGATCCCTTCCGGAACGATATTCTTTTTAATCCACGAGTTGAGAATGCCCGTTCCGTTGATGCACAACAAAACACCCGTTCGCGGACGAGCCGGAGCGTGATTGACGTGTACGAACGTATTTACCCTCGACATGGGATCGTATTTGATTTGCTCGTTCACTCCGTACACTACACCCGAAGTACCGGCCGTGGCTGCAATTTCTCCGGGTTGCAACACGTTCAACGAGAATGCATTGTTGGGTTGATCCCCCGCGCGATAACATATCGGTGTCCCTTCGGCAAGCCCCAATTCATCGGCTGCCGATTTGGTTATTGTTCCCTGCGGTGCAAAGGTGGGAATGATTTCGGGAATCACTTCGGGATCGAATCCGAAATAATCGAGGACCGTTTTTGAAACGTTATTTTCGGTAAAATCCCAGAAGATACCTTCGGATAAGCCGGATGCGGTGGTTCGAATATCGCCGGTTAAACGGGCGGCAATGTAATCGCCCGGAAGCATGATTTTATGGATTTGCGCAAAAACACCTGGTTCGTTTTCTTTAACCCATGCCAATTTCGAAGCCGTAAAGTTACCCGGGGAATTCAACAATCTTGTCAAACACTTTTCTCGACCGATGGTTTCAAATGCTTTTTCGCCGTACGGTACCGCACGACTGTCGCACCAAATAATAGAAGGACGCAGTACCCGCATGTTCTTATCCACACACACCAATCCGTGCATTTGATACGAGATCCCGACAGCCCGTATATCGTCTTTCGATATTCGGCTTGTTTGCAATATTTCGGCCGTTGCCGCCTTCAGATTTTTCCACCAATCGTCGGGATTTTGTTCCGCCCAACCCGGGCGAACGGCCGTGATGGGCATTTCTTGTTTCGGATAAAAAGCAGAACCGCAAACTTGTCCCGTTGATGCATCGACCAAACATGCTTTGACCGATGAACTTCCGATATCGTAACCAAGCAAATACATAAATATTTAAGTTAAAAGTGTGTGATTATAAAACTTTTGATTCCGGTTTCGGACCGGGAATTTTGGCGGTAAAAGTGGTTCCCTTGTCCGGCTCACTCACAAAACCGATGATGCCGTTCAAATATTTTTCGGTTAAGAGTTTCATGCTGTATGTTCCCAAACCCCTGTTTTCGCCTTTAGTCGAAAACGAACGGTTGAAAACTTGCAAGCTGTCCCTTTGCGAAATGATGCTGTCGTTATGTACGTGGAAATGCAAATAATTATCGTCTCCTTTACGGACGCCGACTTCAATAATCGCTCCCGCCGATTCGGCCTCCAACGCATTTTTAATCATGTTGCTCAACACGCGCGACAGCAAAGTTTTGTCCGTAACGAATGTGTGATTTTCGGAATCTCCCGTTATTCGGATTTCCTTTGCATCCAATGCGGCCTGTTGCGTGTATTTTTCTACTTCTTCGGTAACAAAATCGAGCGACATGATGCTGTGACACGCCGGCCGGTATTCATCCTTTTCGGCCATCGTCAGTACCCGATGCGAATTAATTTCGTCCGTCAGCGTATTTAACAAGCGCGTGAGATACGACATGTATATCGGTTGTTTTTCGGGCTCCAATTTATTAAGAATATGTGCTATGCCGCTGATTCCGTTTATGGTATTCATAATATCGTGAAAAAAGATGCGTTCCATCACACCCCGCCTTTTTTCGCTGCCGATATCAAACAAGGAACAAATAATAAAGTCTTCACCGTAAACATTGGTATAGGTGGAATGCACTCTTAAATCGAAAGTTACTTTGGCCTCGTCATTGGTAAGACTGCATTCATCAATCGAAACTTGCTCTTTGGCACACGCCAACATGGTACGCACCGCTCCGCAAGCACTGCAATGCGGTGATGTGCCGCATCCGTTAACGGCAAATGCGTATTGGCATCCGAACAATTCGCCGAGCCGTTTACCCAACACTTCGTGAATGTCAGTGACCCCGACCATATCCAAAATTAATTTATTGACAAAAACAATTTGTCTGTTAGCGTTTAGTACAGATACCATGGACGCAACGCCGTTCAGAAATATAACCAAATCTTTGTTGTCCGCAACGACTTGGTATTGGCGCAATACTTCGCTTTGCGGTGATCTTTCGGCAGAAGCGAAACATGTAAGAAGCGAACTGGTCATTTAAAAAATCTCCCAAATTATGATGTTTTATCCGTAACGATATTCGACAAAAAACATCCGAATAATTCGTTTATCGGATTTTGTATTTATACGAATATTAGGAAAATAAGTTATCGAAAACTTTCGTCGAAAAATATATTTTGCGTATCGGTTGTTAATTGTTGGTCGGAATATGAACTTACCGACGGAAGAATTTAATTTCTTTACAAAGATAGAATTATTTTTTGTTATCATGCCTTTATTCCCGCAAATTTCCCTTCTCATACTATCGATTCCGGCTGCGGTTGCTTTTATTGTACGAGTTGTCGATCGTTATCCCCTTCTTGTCAAATGGATCGGTTTTCGTATAACCGGGAGCACTTTTCCGTGCGAGCGAAATAATTTGCGAAAAACTTCCGTAAATATCTTTCGATTAATCGTATATTTGTCGTCGGAAGCAGTCAAATAAGCAAGATATTTTCTTTGAAAACCCGCGAAAAGCACTATTAATCGGTGGGTCGATTTTTCCGTTTTTGCAAAAATTTACTTATAAAACAATTATTATGAAAAGGATTAAGCGTTTATTTTTTTGCATCTCGATTTTATGCTTGGTTTTTACTTCATGTAAAAACGTTGCTAAACGTCAAGTGATGCATTTGGATGGTAACTGGCAGATTGCCAAAACCGCCGGTGATTTACCCGATGCATATACGTCAACGGTTTCGGTGCCGGGATTAACGGATCTTGCCGTACCCGCCCTTGATACTGCGGGAGCGGTTTAT